>JAKAEE010000107.1 GCA_021820065.1 Bacteroidota bacterium
TACCTAGCATTTCAGCTTGATGCAAAGGAACAAAAAGTTGAACCGGATTCGATGGACATCATGATCAAGGTAACCGAAGGAAACCGTTTCAAAGTTGGCAAGGTTGATATCACCGGAAACGAAAAGACGATGGATAAAGTTATCCGCCGCGAGCTTTATACGATCCCGGGAAGTTACTTCAGCAGAAGTTTTATTTTAAGAAGTATTCAGCAGCTCGCTAACCTTCAATACTTCAATGTTGAGAACTTATACAAATCCGGCATAGACTACAGACCGGCGAATGACAGCACAGTAAATATCGCTTACAAAGTCGAAGAGAAATCCAGCGACTACCTGAATGCCTCGGTTGGTTACAGCGGCGCGTTTGGATTCAGCGGCGCAATTGGTTTTACGTTAACAAACTTTTCAATCGCTCACCCGTTCCAAATGGGAGGCGGACAAATTCTAAATTTCAACTGGCAGTTCGGAGTTGGAAATTTTTATAGAACGTTCTCTCTCGGATTTACAGAGCCGTGGTACAATGATACTCCGACTTCTGTAGGATTCGATTTGTTCGATACACGACAGCGTTACGTTTATGATTTGCAGCAATCCGGTGTTACCCTTAGAGTTGGCAGAAGATTAACATGGCCGGACGATTTTTTCTACGTACAAGGTATGTTTCGTTTTCAATATAATAATGTAATCGACGGCGCGGGATTTTATCCGACAGGTCTCACACGCCAATATACAATTGGTACAACAATCACCAGAACCGACATAGACAATCCCATCTTCCCTGCCCGCGGTTCAAAATTTCTATTGAGCGGTGAATTATCTGGCGGTCCATTCTTACCCGGCAACTTAGATTATTATAAGATAGATTTCAAAACAGAATGGTATAAATCTTTATTTAATTCGAATAGATTTGTACTTTACACTTCATCGGAACTGGGTTATATTGGAGAATTGAAAGAAGGAACGCGGTTAAAAATTAACCCGTTTGAGTTCTTTTATATGGGCGGTACGGGTTTAATAATTGCCACAACTCCTTTGCGCGGCTACGAAGATAGAAGTTTAGGATTACGTGATGCGGCAACCGGAAACGTTATCGGAAGCAGCGTGATGGCAAAATTCACAACCGAATTTAGAGTTGCATTGGCAATGGAACCGATTCCGATTTATCTGCTTGCTTTCGCAGAAGCTGGAAACGTTTATTATGACATTGCGCATACAAACTTGTTCGATCTGAAACGTTCTGTTGGTGTCGGCGCCAGAATTTTATTAAACCCGATCGGTTTAATAGGTTTCGATTACGGATACGGATTCGACCGGAAGAGTGTTGACGGTCAGAATCCGCAATGGATGTTCCACTTCCAATTTGGAAAAGGTTTTTAACAATCATTAAACAGAGGTAAACGTGAAAAGAGTCATATTATTTGCATTGATTATTTTTTCAACAACAGCTTTATTTGCTCAGACAGCACAAGCTCCATTAAAAATAGGTTATGTTGATTCCGAAGTTATTCTTGCTCAATATCCGGAAGCTATAAAAGCAAAAAGCGATTTAGACGGACTTGTTGCAAAGTGGAAAAAAGAAGTTGACAGTGTTACAACCAATCTTCAGAAATCATATGCCGACTATCAGAAACAGTCACAAACTATGAAGCCGGATCAGCTTCAAAAATTACAGCAGAGCATTGTTGAAAAAGAACAGAAACTTCAACAGTACAAAGATCAAAAATTTTCTCAGCCGAATGGCGAATATTTCGTTAAACAGGATCAGTTAATGAAACCGGTGAAGGAAAAAATCTTCAAGGCAATCGATGAAGTTTCAAAAGAAGAAGCCATGCAGTTCGTTTTCGATAAAGCCGGAGAAGTTGTTCTTCTTCATGCAGATCCTCAGTTCGATATTACATACAAAGTTTTAGATCGTCTGAAAAGAGGTAAATAATCATTACCGGAAAATAGATTATGAAAAAAATCGGTTTAGCACTACCAATCCTTCTAATGATTCTTGCGCCTATAATGAAGGCGCAGCCGAAAATCGGTTACGTTGATAGCGATGCTATCATGAAACAGCTTCCCGATTATCAGGATACGCAAAAGAAACTCGACGCCATTATTAAAGAATGGCAGGAAGAGCTTTCGAAAATGGAACGGGATTGGAAAACGAAATACGACGATTACGACAAACGCAAACTTATTCTAAGTGAACAGAAACGAGTTGATACCGAAAAAGAATTGGTTCAGATGGAAAACCAAATCTCGAAATACCGGCAGGATAAGTTCGGCGTTAAAGGAGAATTATTTCAAAAACAAGAAGATCTAATGAAGCCGCTTCAAAACCGAATCTTCACCGCAATTCAAGAAGTTGCAAAAGACGGAGATTATGACTTTATTTTCGATAGAAGTGGCAACATTCTTTTTCTTTACGCCAAAGAGCAGTACGACGTAACGAATCTTGTTTTAGAAAAACTTAAATGAGAGATTATGAAAATAAGATTGAAAGATGCCGCCGACTTTGTCGGCGGTGCTGTTATTGGCGATCCCGAAATTGAATTAACGGGTCTTGCCAAAATCGAGGAAGCGGTAAAAGGCGATTTGACTTTTCTTTATTTGCCAGCCTACGAAAAATTCCTCAGCTCAACAAAAGCTTCGGCAGTATTAATCGGACCGGAATTCAAAAAAACACGCGACGACATAAGCTACATCGAAGTGAAAAATCCAAATGTGGCGTTGCAAAAAATTGTTATCGCTTTTTTTAAGCCGAAACTTTCTTTACAAGGAATCGATTCGAGCGCTTACGTCGATCCGAGCGCGCTGATCGGCAATAATGTTGCTATCGGAAAAAATGTTGTTGTAGAATCCGGATGCATCATCGGCAACAACACAACTATTTATCACAACACCGTCATCATGGAAAAGGTAAAGATCGGCAGCAACTGTTTGATCTATCCAAATGTTTCCATTAGAGAAAATTGCATACTCGGGAATAATGTGATCCTTCATTCAAATACGGTAATCGGTTCAGATGGATTCGGTTACATACCCGACGAGAAAGGCGTGTACAACAAAGTACCGCAAATTGGAAACGTGGTACTTGAAGATGACGTTGAGCTTGGCTCCAATGTTTCGATCGACCGCGCCACGTTAGGTTCTACCGTGATCAAGAAAGGTGTGAAGATTGACAACCTCGTGCAGATAGCGCACAATGTTGTGGTAGGAGATCACACTGCAATCGCTTCGCAAAGCGGAATTGCCGGAAGTACTTCTATCGGCAAGCATTGCATTTTGGCCGGACAAGTTGGAATTGTAGGACACATAGAGTTGACCGATAATGTTATCGTCGGCGCACAGTCGGGTGTGTCGAAATCTATTTTGAAGCCCGGGAAATATCGCGGCTCGCCGACACTTGAGATGGGACAAATGCTTAAGATCGAAGCTCATACCAGAAACATCTTATCGTACGCAGAAAAAATTAAAAAGTTAGAAGAAAAAATTGCATCTTTGGAAGAGAAAATTTCAAAACTAACAACGAAAGGTAGTTGATGCTGGAACTGCAACGGACTATTGGTAAAGCTGTCTCACTTTCCGGAATCGGATTACACACCGGAACTTCATGTACAATGACATTTAGACCGGCACCTGAAAATTCGGGAATAAAGTTTGTCCGCACCGATTTGGGCGGCAGACCTGAAATTCCCGCAAACGCAGATTTTGTTGTTGATATCTCACGAGGAACAACACTGGGTTTGGGTAGTGCTAAGGTTTTCACAGTTGAACATGTTTTGGCATCGATCGTCGGATTGCAGATAGATAATATTACAATTGAGTTGGATGGAATTGAACCCCCTATCGGCGACGGCAGCGCAATGCCTTACGTTGAAAAGTTAATGGAAGCCGGATTCGTTACACAGAACGAACCAAAAGATTATTTGATAATCGATCAAACCGTTATGTACCACAACGAAGAAGAGCAAGTTGATATTGTTGCGCTTCCGCTCGATGGTTACAGAGCAACCGTTATGGTTGATTATAGAAATCCCGTACTTGGAAGCCAGCACACGGGTTTGTTCGATTTGGAAAAAGAATTTGTAACCGAATTCGCTCCGGCAAGAACTTTCAGTTTCTTAAGCGAAGTTGAAATGCTGGCGGATAAAGGTTTGATCAAAGGCGGAAACATTGATAACGCCGTTGTAATTATCGATCACGAAATTGATGACGCCGGGTTGAAGAGATTGAAAAATAAACTCGGTCTCGCAAAAGATTTAACGATGAGTCATGAAGGATTTTTAAACAATAATAAACTTCGATTCAAGAATGAACCGGTTCGTCACAAGCTTTTAGATTTGATGGGTGATCTCGCCCTCATCGGCGTGCCGATAAAAGCGCAGATTCTTGCCGGTCGTCCAGGACACAAAGCAAACGTTGAGTTTGCAAAAAAAGTTAGAAGTCTTTACCAGCAGAAAAAACTTGTAAAGAAATATCAGTTCGTTAAAAAGGAAGGCGTAGTTTTCGATGCGAATGCAATTCAAAGAATTCTTCCGCACCGCTACCCATTTCTTTTAGTGGATAAAGTGATTGATCTTGAACTGGATAAAAAGGTTGTCGGCGTGAAATCGGTAACAGTTAACGAACCATTTTTCCAAGGACATTTTCCGGGTCATCCAATTATGCCGGGTGTATTAATTGTTGAAGCGCTTGCGCAGGTCAGCGGCATTCTTGTACTTAACTCGCTTCCGAATCCGGAAAACAATCTCGTTTATTTCATGAGCATCAACAATGCAAAGTTCCGCAAACCTGTTGTTCCCGGAGATCAATTGTATCTCGAAGCGGAATTGATCAGCAAGAAAAGCAAATATTTTTCAGTGAAAGGTTCGGCTTATGTTGACAACAATTTGGTTGCCGAAGCCGAGTTCATGGGCGCAATAACTAACAAAGAAAATAATCAATAGACTTCCTTTATATGAGCAATTTTCATCCAACCGCAATTGTAAGCCCCAAAGCAAAAATTGGCAATAATGTTGAGATTGGTCCATACGCGATAATTCATGATAACGTTGAAATCGGCGACGGAACAACAATTGGCGCCGGCGCCGGAATTTATAACGGTGCACGAATCGGTGCCAACGTAAAAATTTTTCAGAATGCTTCCGTTGCAAACTTACCGCAGGATTTAAAATTTGACGGCGGCGCAACATATCTCTACATCGGCGATAACAGCGTGATACGTGAATTTGCTGCGCTTCACCGCGGAACGCACGCAACCGGCAAAACCAGCATCGGCAAAAATTGTTTGATTATGGCATATGCTCACGTTGCACACGATTGTCATGTAGGCGATAACTGTATTCTTTCAAACGGTGTTCAGATCGCCGGACACGTTGGAATAGAAGACACTGTAATCATCGGTGGTTTATCTGCAATACATCAATTTTGCACGATTGCAAAACATTGTATGATCGGCGGCGGCTCGATGATCAACACAGACGTTCCCCCGTTCATCATGACTTCAGGTTACCCGGCACGTTACATGGGATTAAATATCGTTGGTTTGAGAAGAAGGGGTTTTTCGAACGAGACTATTGAGGCAATAAAAGAAAGTTATCGAATTTATTATCAAAGCGGATTAACTCCCACTGCTGCCAAAGAAAAAATCGGCGAAAAATTTCCGAACGATTCCAACGTAAAAGATATTCTTGCGTTCATGGAAAAATCCACACGCGGCATTATTAGAAAATGATTTGGCATTTCATCGATTCCGGTTTTGATACCGGAGAACATAACATGCAGTTCGATCTTCACCTCGTGCAGTCATGCAATCCAGATGAAGCTTTTTTCAGAATTTACAGATGGCAGCCGTTCTGCATCTCTCTCGGCGCAAATCAAAGTTTCAACGATATCAATCTTGATCGAGCAGTTGGCGACGGGATCGATGTCGTAAAACGTCCCACGGGAGGCCGCGCAATTCTTCATGCCGAAGAACTGACTTACTCGGTTGTGTTACCGTTGAATCACCAATTTTCTCCGCGCGAAATTTATTTTAAAATTTCCGCCGCTTTAATGCGCGGGCTCGAAATTTATAATCCCCTTCTCGCAAAATCCGAATTGGAAAACTACCAGCCCAACTTCCCAAAACTGCTTGAAGAACCTTCGGGAGTTTTATGTTTTGCAAGCACCGCCAGAAACGAAGTAAAGTTCAACGGCAAGAAACTTATTGGAAGTGCTCAACGAAAATTAAGCAATGTCGTTCTTCAGCACGGATCGATTTTATGCGGAACCGTCCATCAAAATTTTCCTAAGTATCTTAACTCCGATGAGAGCACTAAAGAGCAATTACGAATCGAGCTGACAGAAAAAACAACGGAAATAGAAACCATACTTGGTGAGAAAACCGATTACGAAAAATTGAAAACTTGCCTAATGATTGGATTCGAGTTGGAATGGCAGATTCGCTTTGAAAAAAATCCTGGGCAAAGTTACTTTGCCCCGGCACAATATTTACTTAATCAACAGCATTTTCTTTGACAGAGTAAAATTGTTAGCATTGATTGTATAGATATATACTCCGCTTGTTAGTTTGCTCGCATCGAAGTTAACATTGTAATATCCGGCAGTTTTGTTCTCGTTAACTAACGTTGCAATTTCTTTACCAAGCATATCGTAAACCTTTATTGTAACAAATCCATTCTCAGGTAATTGATAGTTAATCGTTGTTGACGGGTTGAATGGATTGGGATAGTTCGAAAGTGAATATTCACTTGGTAGCTCGCTTTCCATTGAAACGTTTTGTGTTAATTCAAGCATACTTGCATTACCCATTTTGCCATATACAGCCGCATAATCGGCATCAGAATAAGTTGGATTGTAATATGCTCGAACATCGTAGTAAAGCAGATCATCGGTATAACCGCTGGTTATGACATACTCTATATCAACATATGTATAAGTTTCATTTTGTGAATTATAATGACCAGCATCCCTTGCGGTAATTGTCTCAATGAGTACATCATTACCCATTACACCGTTATGTTTTACTTTGCGGTGAATAGCATATTGTGTCACGAACGAATTATCTAAATCATGTTTATGCCAGGTTAATTTAACTGCTTGGCCGTATTC
>JAKAEE010000108.1 GCA_021820065.1 Bacteroidota bacterium
TAGCTCTCTCTTTTAAGTAAGATTCAATTTCCCTTGCAAGCTGGCGTGAAGCAACAAGCTGCTGTGCCCTGAACCTATTGACGATCTCTTTTTCATTCGATTTTTGGAGATAGAATAGAAGAATTATAGTTGCTATCAGAATAGAAGCAGAGATAATAATGATAAGTTTTGCTTTCATGGTACTTTTCAAACAGACTTCAGAAAATTATGATCGAAAATTGTTTTTAGTTGATCCACCCTTATTGTAATTTAATAAAAACATAAACCATTTCTAACTTAAAAAAATAGAGATGGCTTAGAAGATTACTGCGTACGTAATAAAATAATGAGAAAGTGTTTCCGGCACGCGATCGGCTGACGCCGGTTTTATTGATCGATATCTTTCCGTACTGATCTTTGTTTCAAGAGAGAGGCTACGGTTTCTTTAAGTATGTTATTAGAAACCGGCTTAGTTATGAAGGCATCTATTCCGGATTCGATTGCGTTCTTTTTATCCTTCAGCAATGCATGTGCCGTCAAACAAAGAATTGGTGTACTGCCGTGATCTACCGAAGCTTTGATTTCTTTGGTCAACTCGAGTCCGTGTTTACTTCCCCTCAGTGAAATATCCATAATAATAATATCATACCGGTTAGATGAATATGATTGGTAGAACTCTTCGGCGGATTCACAAATGTCGATTTGAAAATCGCTTCTAAATATTTTTGACAAGACTTTCTGTGTCAAATCGTCATCCTCCACTATCAGCATTTTCTTCATAACAATCTCCTAAATATTTGTCTGTAAGCCAGACTTGAGTTTCGCTGTTTTCCATATCCGCATCAGAGATTTTACTAATAAAATGAGCTTCATATCGTCTTTTTCGATAACCTTCACCAAGGTTCGAGCATACTGATCTTGAAGATCTTCTAATCTGACTGGCAAGTGAATATACCTCTTCTTTCGGAAAGGACTTTGTTATTTCAAAAATTTCCATCGCTAATTTAAATGCTTTTTTATAAACAACTAAACCCTTGAAACTACTTATGCTTGTACCTGTTTTGTTTGCAAAAATTTTTACTCCACAGTCTTCAGTGGCCTGCCTACCGTGGACTGCTGACTGCCTACTTAAAAATTACTCTAAAAGTTGAGCCGTGATTTTTTTTGCTTTCAACTTCAATGTCTGCGTTATTAATTTCACAATATCTTTTTACAAGAGCCAAGCCGAGTCCGCTGCCGTCGAAAGCTCTTGAATAACCGTGTTCCTCCTGAACAAACGGGCGAAACATACGTTGAAGAAAATCTTCGCTCATACCAATGCCGGTATCCCTTACTTCAACAATTTTACAATCATGTTGATCTTTTGTGAGGAGAATTTCCACTTTGCCTTTCTTAGTGTATTTGACGGCATTATCAATCAAGTTGGCAAAGACTTGAGTTATACTGTATTCGTCAAGTAGGACTTTAGTTTCATCTAGTTGACAATTATAGACCAGATCCAGATTCTTTTGCGCTGCCGCACGTTGAAATTCGAATAATAATTTTTTTAAGACATCAGAATGAAGATCGACCTTTTTGAAAACCGGTTTATAGCCGCTGATCTGTAATTCCGACATGTTGAGGACAAGATCAACGGTTCTGATAATTCTTTCTGCCGATAAATTAATTCCGTTGAAACAATCTAGATACTCCGGATCAATTTTGTTTGTCAATTCCTCATTCAAGAATTCAACGTTACTTGCTATTACGTTAAGCGGCGTTCTAATTTCGTGAGAAATCTGCGCAAGAAATTCCGATTTTAATTTATCGGATCCTTCAGCTTTTTCTTTTGCTTCCATCAATTCTTTCTCGGCACGTTTGCGCTCGGTTATATCTCTTTGTACGCCAAATTGACCTGTAATACATCCGTTGGCATCATATAAACATATATAATTCCCCTCCACCCACATTTGCGTTCCGTCGAACCGTCGTTCGTTTGTCTCGACATGCAAATGACCGGTATCAAATAATTTCCGTAAGACTTGTCTGCCATGCTCAATATCGTGGGCAAAAAAATCTGCCAGTGTAAGTCCGATGAACTTTTCCCTTGTTGTCCCGTACTGTGCAAGCATAGCATCGTTTACCTTTGTAATTCGCTGGTGGGCTATTATATGATCGAGAGTTTTTTCTTTATCTTTTGCTTTGTCCCAATTGACTGGTTCATCGAGCATCATAAAGAAAAAACCTGCAAGAGACTGAGTAAAGAACAATTCAAGTTGTTCTTCGCTTTTGCGCAGCGCTTCTTCTGCTTGCTTGCGGTCTGAAATATCTATTGTAACGCCTTCAAATCCAATTAATTGATTATTAGCATTGCGTATTCCGCGCGCCGTTTCAGAAACCCAAATAATGCTACCGTCTTTGCGATATACCCGTGATTCAAAGTCGGTTACCACACCTTGTTCCTGTATTAACCGGGTAAACTCGTCCCTGCGCTCAAGTTCAACGTAGAACCCGCGGTTTAGATCGGAGACATCCTTTATTAACTCTTCCGGCAACACATAACCGAATATCCTTGCAAGCGTTGGATTTGCCGACAAAAATCTGCCGTCAATTGTAGTTTGATATATGCCAACGATGGCGTTCTCAAAGATAGTGCGATACTTTTCTTCCGATCGCTTCAGCGTTTCTTCAGCCTGTTTACGTTCCGTTATGTCGGTCGCTACACCGCAGAGTCCGATAGGTTTTCCATTTGTATCTTTAACAACTAGGGTAGTAAGGTAAATTGGGAATTCACTTCTATCTTTTCTAAGATTCAACAGCTCGCCTTTCCAGTTTCCTGAAAGAGTTGCCGGCAGAATCCTTTCCACAATTTCCGTCGGATTATTTGGTGAACGAATAATACCGATGTGCTTTCCCATCAGCTCATGTTCTTCATAGCCATAAGTTCTTAGAAACGCTTCATTGACAAAAATAATTTTGTCTTCCATGTCGGTAATGCTGACACATTGATTAACACTTTTAACCATGTGAGCAAGCATTTGTATTTGTTTCTCTGCCTCTTTACGTTCGGTAATATTTATAATAGTCCCGTCATAGTACAAAGTTTCTCCGTTGGAATTACGAATAGCGCGTGCGCTCTCACTAACCCAAATTTCTTTTCCATCTTTCCGTTTCCAAAGAGATTCCATCTCTCTAATTTCACCATATTTTTCTATTGGCTCTATAAACAGTTCTCGGGGATAGGATTGATTAAACCCTTCCTGCGTCAAATTTATTTTTTTGAGTTCCTCGAAAGAATTATACCCAAGCATACTAACAAGAGCGGGATTAGCCATAAGAATTTTACCATCCGGCGTAGTTCTATATATACCGACTATTGCATTACGGTATAATGACCGGAAGCGCTCTTCGCTTTCTTTTAGCGCTTCTTCTGTCCGCTTGCGCTCTGTGATATTGCGTGCAACGTTTCTAAGCTGAACGACCTTTCCGTTAGAATCACGAACTATGCGGGTATTTTGTTCAACCCAAATAATGCTTCTATCTTTTTGAATAAACCTAAATTCTATCTTCGAATCAAGTGAACCCTTTGCAGTTTGTTCAAGGTAATAATCAACAACTTGGCGTCTATCAATAGGAGCTACAACGCGGATAAAAGAATTTCCGTAAATATCTTGTGGTGAATAGCCGGAAATAGAAAAAAAGTTTGGACTACAATAAAGAAACTTGCCTTGTTGATTTGAAATATAGAACACATCGCTAATGTTTTCCACAAGGCTACGGAATTTTTCTTCACTTTCACGTAAAGATTTTTCAATTTCTTTTCTTCTTTCAATCTCTGCCGACAGCGATACCGTTCTCTTTTTCACCAAGTCTTCAAGATGTTCATGTAATCGGCACCGGTCAAGCGCCGCACCGATCTGGTTGCCAATTCCGTTAAGTACGGCTAAATCGTCATCACTGAACAATAATTTTTCTGTTCCCACTAAATTCAAAATGCCCATCACATTGTTAGCGCTTCTCAGGGGAATTGCAACATGTGAACGCAATCCGTAAGTCTCTCCTTTTGCTTTTTTCAGACGCTCACAATCCAGAATATTTATCGACTTATCAATCTCACCGGAAAGAACTTTACTCCGGCACATGCAATCGCCTTCGAGTGCCATAGGAGATTGAAGAGCCGGCGGCAAACCACGAGAGCCAACAAGTCTAAAATGAGAATCATCTTTTGCATCGTTATGGCTTCCCGCAAATATTGAAAACCAACCTGCTCTTACATCGGGCAGTTCCATCGAGCGATCCAGCACCTCGTCTATTACTTTTTGCTGCGTCGTTGCTCTATTCAATCCTTTAGCTATATGATAAATTCCGCGGAGAATTGAATTAGCCCGGTTGAGCTGTTGTTCACGACTTTGAAGGTTGGCACATAAATCAACCGCTTGTTCATAGGTAGAGATCAATAAATCCAAAATTTGCTGCTTTTCTGCCGTGATGAAATGTCTGCTTCCTCCAAGATAAAGTTCAACGCCAACTTTAACTTTGCCGTTTGAGCGCAGTTTTCTATTCGTTAGAATATTATCAATCCGGAGAAGTAAGAGCCGCTCATCGTAAGGTTTTTTGATAAAGTTATCGGCGCCGCATTTTAACGCCTCAATTACATCTGCAGGACCGGATAAAGATGTAAGCAAAACAATTGGTGTATCTCTTATGGTCTCATCGGACCGAATTGCTTTGCATAGCTCATAACCGTTCATTTCAGGCATTACAATATCGCTGATAATAATTGCCGGGTGAGTGTTGCGAGCTATCTCAAGACCACTGCTGCCGTTTAGAGCAGTAATTACTTTATACCCGTGCATTTCTATTAAGTGCTTCAGCTCTTCAAGCTGGGTTGGACTGTCTTCTACCAGAAGTATTTCACATTTGTCGGATGAGTCTGAATCACTGGTTGATTTAATTTTTGCACTCACGGCGCTCCCCTATCATAAATAATTAAATGTCGATAAAGGAATAAAATATATTTTTTTGCGACGGAATTTCTTAGAGCAGAAATATAGAAAGTGGAAGTAACCGGTTATCATAGCCAACCCTAACTTTACCTACCCGTAAAAAAATACATAAAATAAATTCAAGATGTAACTAAAATAGAACAGCCGATCATTCGATTAACCCCCGTTTAGCGATTTCATTGCGGAAAGATTTGTTTCTCTGCCCAATTGACCCAAAAATATAGCAATCGTTTTGTTTGGTTGCGCAAGATTTCACTTTCTTTATATTCTTATTCTCAAATACTATATTCGCAAAGTTCTTAACCAATAAATGAGTGCAGATGCCGTTTTCAAAAAGAGTAAATAAAATTGGTGTATCTCCAACCATGAAGATAGCCGCGCAGGCGAAAGAGATGCTTGCTAACGGCGAAGACTTAATTGATCTTTCCGTCGGCGAGCCGGATTTTCCTACGCCACAAAATGTAAAAGACGCCGCTAAACGAGCGATTGACAATAACGAAACAAAGTACACCGTTAACCAAGGCAGGTACGATCTCCGCGAGGCAATTGCAAAAAAATTGAGAACCGAAAACGGACTGGATTATTCTCCTAATGAAATTATAGTTTCAACAGGCGCCAAGCAGAGTCTTTATAACGCAGTTCAATCGCTTGTTCATGACGGCGACGAAGTAATTTTCACATCGCCTTATTACGTTTCGTATCCGGAAATGGTAACGCTTGCGCACGGCAAATCGGTTGTGGTTCCGACCACGGAAGAAACCGGCTTCAATATGACTCCGGATCAATTGTCAAAGGCGATAACGTCTTCTACTAAATTGCTGATCATGTCGTACCCCACCAATCCGACCGGTGCGTGTTACAACAAAAAAGAATTGGAAGCGATTGCCGCGATAGTTGAAGAGAAAAAATTATTTGTATTGAGCGACGAGATATATGAAAACTTGATTTACGACAACAACAAGTTTGTAAGTTTTGCTTCGCTCGGTGAAGAGATCAAGAAAAGAACAATTGTGGTGAACGGATTTTCAAAATCTTACGCAATGACGGGATGGAGGATTGGTTATGCTGCCGGACAGGAAGAATTTATCAAAGCGATGAACAAAATACAGAGCCACAGTACTTCAAATGCGTCCTCGATATCGCAAGCTGCGGCTCTTGAGGCATTAAATGGTCCGCAGGATTTTATTCCGATGATGAGAAATGAATTTGAGCGGAGAAGAAACTTTGTTTACGAACAACTTTGTTCGATAAAAGGAATTAAATGCTTCAAGCCGAAGGGCGCGTTTTATGTTTTCCCAAATGTTGAAAGTTATTTTGGCAAATCAACTTCTGTTTTTCGAATCGAGCATTCGTTCGATCTCGCAATGTATCTTCTTCACGAAGCAAAAGTTGCAACCGTTCCTGGCAGCGGTTTCGGCGCAGAAGGTCATTTGAGATTGTCGTACTCAACTTCAATGGAAAACTTGGAGGAAGGATTGAAGAGAATTAAAGAAGCGTTGGGGAAATTGCTGTAGCTTATGTTAAAGCAGGTCGAAACGGAGTTTCGACCTGCAAAAATTGTTAGCTTACTAAATAAGATTTAAGCGCAAGCAGCACTTTTTCTTTCGGCATCTGCTCGCCCGTCCACAGTTCGTAAGACTTCGCGCCCTGTTCAACAAACATTCTCAAACCGGTTACGATTGTTGCACCCTGCTGCTCGGCTAACCGCAGCAATTTAGTTTTCACCGGATTGTAAACGACATCAAAAACTATCTGCCCTTTCATGAATGATTCTTTATTCGTGGTTGCCGAATCATCCGCTTCGGGATACATTCCCATCGGTGTTGTATTGACGATAAGTCTGGAATCGCGGAAAGTTTCGATAAGATCAGGCGGAACGAGCGGGAACGCCTTGAATTCGTTGAACAACATTTTAACAGAAAAATATTCTTTCATCGATTCGGCAGTCTGTTCCGTTCTGTTGATAATATTTATGTGACCGACTTTAAAATATCTGATCAACGCATAGATAACGCTTC
>JAKAEE010000032.1:0-24996 GCA_021820065.1 Bacteroidota bacterium
GGGAAAAAGAAATTGATATCAAAGTGAATAAAAATTACATTTCATTGAGTTAATTACTATTTCAATTTACAAAGAATATGATACTCCATCAATGAAGCATTGCGAGAAGTCAATTTATAAATGGAGAATAAAATGGATCTAAGCGGCAAACGTGCAATTATAACCGGCGGCGCAATGGGAATCGGCTTTGCAACTGCCAAGCATCTTATCAAAGAAAAATGCACCGTTACAATTTGGGATATTAACGGGAAAGAACTCAAGCGGGCAAAATCTGAATTGGAAAGTCTCGGCGGAAAAGTATTTACTCACATTTGCGATGTAACCGACAAGGAAAAAGTTTACGACTTAGCTAAGAAAGCAAAAAAAGAAATGGGCGGAACTGACATTTTGATCAACAATGCAGGTTACGTAAAAGGCGGAGAACTTCTTGATCAAACTGACGAGGTTTGGGAAAAAACAATTCAAGTTAACCTTACATCAATGCTCTACACGATTAGAGCAGTCCTTCCGGAAATGTATGAAAGAAATTCAGGTCACATAGTAAATATTTCTTCGGCTAGTGGATTTCTCGGAGTTGCCGGTTTATCGGTCTATGCTGCAACCAAATGGGCTGTGTGGGGATTAACCGAATCAATGCGCTACGAAGCCTGGAACAACGGCAAACGCGGCGTGAGATGGACCTCAATTCATCCGAGCTATTTATCGAAAGGAATGTTTGAAGGCGCCAAACTTGGATTTCTCGGCAACTTAATCGTCCCGCTGGTAAAAAGTCACGATGTAATTGCGCGTGCGATTGTTGACGGCGCTCTAAAGAAGGGAAAATATTCAGTTAGACGTCCCCGAAGTTTGAGACTAACGATAATTCTTAGAGGAATTTTGCCGGACGTTTGGTTCCAGAAGCTGATGATCTTGATGGGCGTTCACAGAAGCATGGAAACGTGGAGGGGTAGAGCATAAATTTATTCAGTTATTTGTTCGCAGTATTTTGGAATTTCCGGTTTAACAAGTAAAACATTTTCTTTAGTAACAGTTACTTGTCCCGGTTCGTGTCGTTGATTTTTTATTACATATTTTTTTAGTGTGTACGTCACAGATGCCAGTTTAGAAGTTTTTGCTTTGCTGTAGAATGCCGCGATAGAAGCCACATTCTGTAAAATGTTTTTGGGAATCACTTCTTTTGTGTTCTCAACTCTCAACACAACATGCGATCCTGAAACAGACCGCGCATGAAACCAGAAATCGTTTTGTTTTGCAAATTTTGTCGTAAGCTGGTCATTGTTCTTGCTATCCTTACCAACATAAATGTGATACTTCCCGGCAAGGATGTAGTGCCGAAAAGAAAATTTTTCAGATTTATCTTCGCTGGGCGAGTGTTGTGTTTTCATCTTCAATTCTTTTTTGATTGCTAAAAGATCTTCTTGATTATCCGTCTTATCGAGTTTTTCACGTAAACCGATTAGTCTTCCATATTCTTTGGAAGCGGTTTGCAAAAACTGTTTTGATTTTTCGAATTCAATTTTTTCAGATCGCGCTTTGTCATAATACTTTTCAATATTTTTATTAGGCGATAGTTTTTCATCAAGCACAATCAAAGTTTCTTTGTTCGCCGGAAATTCTTCCAATGCCATTTCTTTCATTCCTTTTCGGAGCCGGTAAATGTTTGCTAAAAGCAGATCTGCGTTTCGTCTATAAATATTTTCCTTCGAGCCGTTTTCCACTCTCGCTTTCAAATTGTTTAACTTATTCGCCAGTCGTTCTATCTCAGCGTTCAAATATTTCTCAATCTGCTTTCTGATATCAACTTCTTTATTTTTTGTGAAGGTGAGCGAGAAATATTTGTTGAGAGCTTCAGAGTAACTTTCAAACTCAGAACGATCTTCCGGCAAACGGAATGTTTTGAAAGTTGATGGATGAAATCGCGGCTTGTTTGATTCCGGATCAAAGTAAACAGCAATTTTCGAATTGTTCACTTCGTTTAGAACATCTAAAACTTTTTCTGTAAATGCGCCTCCGCGCAATTCTGCTTCTCTCATAATTTCTTTGCCGATAGAATTCATTTTCCGCATTTTATTCTCATCGTAACCGTTGCCAATTCTATCCAAAACTGTTTTTGCGGAATCCACAAACTCGATTTGACTGATTTCCTCAACTATCTCTTTGCTTTCTTTGCCCGTGATCTTCTTAAACGATTTAACATTGCCGTCATTATTAACAAAGTAAATATTGCTTTGGGCCCCTCTGAAAAAAATAAAAAGTCGAGCATTCTCTAATTCGATTAGAATAATTCTATCGCCGAAAGCTATGCTGAACGAACGAATGACAGCAGGGAAATCTCCAACAAAAAAACTCGCTGTGTTTTTTTTCGCTTTGTGGTGCTCGTGCTTAAACGTGATGTATGGCTGCTGCGGATTAACCGAGATGATCACATGGAAATAAGGATTGTCGTTATCCGGTACGTGAAGAAATAATTTATCTTTTTCTTGTGTGTACGCTTCTATAATTCGTTTGCCGGTGAGAAGTGATTTCAATTCATCAACGCAACGGGATAAGTAGAAATAATTTTTATACATTTTTATTCAAAACGGTTTCGAATGAGAGTGTCGCAAATCGGTAGTTCATTTTCTTTCGGCTGCAGTCAACTCAAATATATTTTTTAATAAATTGATTTCGCTTTCTGAAATAGTAATGCCTCTCCGTGCCACCACAACTTTCGCTACTTCTATCGACTTGTTGATGTCGTAAGTCTGCAAAGAATCAGAGCCGCCCCAGCTGAACGAAGGAAGATAACGCGATGGAAATCCTGCGCCGAAAACATTACATGAAACGCCAATAACCGAACCTGTGTTGAACATCGTGTTGATCGCGGTCTTCGAATGATCGCCCATTATCAATCCGACAAATTGGGAATTTGTATCGATCGGTTTTCCATTAAGCAAAACAGAAACATTGGAATAATTGTTTTTCAAATCGCTGTTGTTTGTGCTCGCGCCGAGATTCACCCAGCTTCCAAGATACGAGTGGCCGAGAAATCCCTCATGCTGTTTGTTCGAATAAGAATGAATGATTGACCCTTCAACTTCGCCGCCGACTTTGCAAACTTCGCCGATGCTGGTGTTGTGATAAATTGCGGCGTGCGACTTAACCAACGAATCATTCCCGATGAATGCGGGACCTTGAATCATCGTGTGAGACATTACATGCACATTCTTTCCGATGTAGATTGGCCCATTCGATGAATCTAGAAAAACAAAAGGATCAATAACCGCTCCGTTGGAAATAAAAATATTCTTTTTGTTCTTAAACTCAACCGTGTGGAACTTCTTGAAATTGATGCTGGATGATTTTTTAATCAACAAAGCAAAATCATTTTTGATTTCTTCGCCGTTGAGATTTACTAAATCCCACGGATAGTTAACGAGACCAATATTTGTGTTAACTCGCTTTACGTCAGAGAGCGAATCAAATTGCAAAAAACCGGAGTGGGAATTTCTTAAGTTTTTTATTTTATCGAGTGAGAGTCGAGCAGCCGCAACCGTTCCGTCGTTTGCAACTAAAACCTTGTTGAGATCGAGCTTGGCAATTTGTTTTGAGTTTTCTTTTGTAAGGATAGCGCGACCATTGACGAATAATATCTCCGGAAATTCAAACTCATTTACAACAAACTTTGGGTAACGTTCTTTCAAAACAGAATTCAGGTAACTTCTGGAATGAAGTATCAACGATTTGGAAGGGAAGCGCAAAGATATTTTCTCTTTTAACGTAAAAATTCCGCAGCGAAGATCATAAACCGGGCGCAAATATGTGAGAGGCAAGAAATTCTTGAATCCTTCATCTTCGAAAATACAAAGCATGCTTTTCATGGGTTTCTGCACTTGTTTGAAGAAAAGTTTGTTTGCTGTAAGAAATTAATCAAAAAAATTACCAAGAAGCAAAGTATCTGCAATCAAGAGACTCTTAATTTTGTCATAAGAAATAGGTTTAATATATTTCAGTTATGAAAAAGCCGTCAAAAAAATTTTGGAAAATATTATTAGCCTGTTTTATAGGATTTGTTGCATTCTTAGTCGTTCTCGACGACGTAATTTTCCCACTGTACGTTAGCGGCAAAGAGGAAGCGGTGCCTAACGTTGTAGGGAAGAACAAAGATGAAGCAATCAAAATATTAACAAACGCAGGGTTGAGTCCTATCGTAGAGACATCACGATTCGATGATAAGTATCATAAAGATCAAGTCATTTATCAGAAACCGAATGCGAACACGGTTGTCAAGGTTAACCGCAGAGTTTATTTAACAGTCAGCGGCGGCGAACCGATGGTTAAGATGCCCTCGCTCATAACAAAAAGTTTTCGCGAAGCACAGTTAACGCTTGCAAGAACAGGACTAAATCTTGGTAAGGTTGATTCTGTTGAATCGGAATTTCCGATTAATACGATTGTAGAGCAGCAATATTTTGAAGGGAAAGAAATTGCCAAGGGAACAATTGTTAATCTGAAAGTCAGCGTTGGTCCCAAAGTCGGAATGATAAGAGTGCCAAACTTGCTCGGTAAATCGTTGGTTGAAGCAGATGGAATCTTAAGAGGATTATCGTTAAAAGTTGGCAATAAAACGTTTATCAATTCACCGACCCTTTTGCCGAACACGATTGTTGATCAGCAGCCGGCGGAAAATAGTTTGGTGAGTCTTGGCGATAGCGTGAATGTGGTTCTAACGCAGACTAAGTTTGGTGACAAAAGATGAACAGTCAAAAAATAATAGCTCCTTCAATTCTTACTGCAGATTTTTCAAATCTATCGCAGCAAATACGATATGTTGAACTCGGCGGAGCTAAATGGATTCACTGCGATATTATGGACGGGCAGTTCGTTCCAAACCTAACATTTGGGCCGATTGTTGTGAAGGCAATTGGAAAAGTGACCAAGCTCCCGATTGATGTACATCTTATGATTAAGAATCCGGACGCGCTGCTTGAGAACTTTGTTAGTGCGGGCGCTAATTCGTTAACAGTTCATCAGGAAGAAGTTGTACATCTGAATCGCACAATCACAAAAATAAAAGAACTCGGAGCTAAAGCCGGTGTTGCAATTAATCCAGCTACGCCGTTAAATACTCTCGACGAAATTCTGGAAATTGTTGATCTTGTCCTGGTGATGTCAGTTAACCCGGGATTCGGCGGGCAGCGTTTTATTGAAAGCTCCGTTCGTAAAATAAAAGACCTGGCTGAAATTAGAGAAAAACGTTCGGCAAAATTTCTTATCGAGGTTGACGGAGGAATAGATATTCAAAACGTTAAAGAAGTTTCCAAAGCGGGATGCAATGTATTCGTGATCGGCAATGCAATTTACAGCAAAGATAACATCACTGCTGCTACGGTAGAGTTTGTAAATTCCGTTTCTTGAAACTTATTCTTGCTTTGTAGAACCCTATCAAATACTTATTTTAGAAACGTTTCTGATGTGTTCGTTTTCTAACAATCAATCATCGAGGTTATGATTGACTATTCAACTGGTTGATATTTTCTATCCTAATGTCTTTAAGCGTTATAGCACCAAGTATAACATCTACCGCGATCTTCATGAAAAGGATTTGCGCGCCCTGGAGATCCGAGAAATAGATTTTAAGCTGGCGCAGCGAATCAAAAAAATTATTTTGAGCAACAAAGAAATCTGCTACACCACAGGCAGCAGGGGAGACAAGTTTTCAGACCTCCTTGCCCTCGGTTCTTTTGTAGTATTTAAGGAACTCGCGAAAGCAATAATTGCAATAGGAAATGAAGATTGCGGGCGGAATGTTATTAAGACTCTCCAAAAAATTAACGACTACGATAACAATTCTTTTTCTATCGGAGGAATTACTTTTCCGCTGGACAAAGCTCACGTAGTTGGAATTCTTAATGTAACACCGGATTCATTTTCCGACGGCGGAAAATTTTTTGAAAAAGATGTGGCTGTTTCGCACGGTCTTAAACTTTTGGAAGACGGCGCAGAGATACTTGATATTGGCGGCGAATCAAGCC
This sequence comes from Bacteroidota bacterium, assembly GCA_021820065.1. GTDB lineage: Bacteria > Bacteroidota > Ignavibacteria > Ignavibacteriales > Melioribacteraceae > Fen-1258. The sequence goes on from JAKAEE010000032.1 coordinate 6,015, forward strand.
GTCCAGGTTCAGAACCGATTGCCGAAGAGGAAGAGCTAAGGCGTGTAGTTCCGATAGTAGAAGAAATACTGAAGCAAAATCCAAAAGCAATAATCTCGATCGACACTACAAAAGCTAAAGTTGCTGAAGAGTGTTTGTTGCTCGGCGCTAAAATTGTAAACGATATTAGTTCTTTCAGTATTGATTCGAAAATGATTGATATTGTAAAACGGTACAACGCTACTGTTATTCTCATGCACATGAAAGGTAATCCGAAAACCATGCAAGAGAATCCTTACTATGATGATGTAGTATCGGAAGTTTTCGATTACCTTATCGAAAAAGTTGAGATGGCGAAGAAACACGGAATCAAAAATATCATCGTCGATCCCGGTATTGGCTTCGGCAAACGACTCACTGATAATTATGAATTGTTAAAGCGACTAAATGAGTTCAAGGCAATTGGTCACCCGATACTCACGGGGCTTTCTAACAAATCATTCTTGGGCAAAGCTTTAGAAATTAATGTTGAAGAAAGAATTGTTCCGACGGTTATAACCGAAACGGTTGCAATAAAAAACGGAGCCAGATTTATTAGAACTCACAATGTTAAACAAGCTATCTTTGCTGCAAAGCTAAATAGTTTTATCGATAATCCGGAACAACTTAATAATGTTTGAATTATTCAGAATTGGATTTCTCACTGTAACATTTTTGGATATCGTCGATATCTTTCTCGTTACTCTCATTTTTTACAAGCTCTATACCGTTATTCGCGGGACAATTGCTGCGCAAATTTTTTACGGCCTCATCATTGTTCTCATACTTTCGTTTTTTGCCCAAGCAGCAAACTTCAAAGCGTTGGGATGGCTGTTAAAATTACTTTCCGATATTTGGGTGATTGCATTCATCATTTTGTTTCAACCTGAGATACGAAGATTTCTAGTTCTTCTCGGTAGAACTCCAATTATAAGATTGTTCATCAAAGATGATAGAGCCGATACAGAAAACATAATAGCAGAGACAGCTTTCGAGTTATCTCAGCACCAACACGGCGCACTAATCGTAATAGTCAAATCAGTTGGTATCCGAGGCGTAACGGAAACCGGCGAGATGATTGATTCTAAAGTCAGCAAAAATTTGCTTCGATCAATCTTTTTTCCAAATTCACCGTTGCATGACGGCGCAGTAATAATCAAAGGCGATGTAATTGAAGCCGCGCGGTGTACTCTTCCTTTATCTGCCGAGACAAGCAAAGAGGGAAGACCGTTGGGAATGCGCCACCGCGCCGGAATTGGAATCTCCGAACAAGCCGATGTTATTAGTGTAATAGTCTCTGAAGAAACCGGAAGCATCTCTATTGCAGAGAACGGTCGCTTCAAGACCGGGCTATCGAGAGATCAATTACGAAACTATCTCGCTTCATCATTGAAAAAATCGAAAGAGAATAAGTTTCAGAACATGTTGAAAAATTTTAGGAAGAGAAATCTGTACGAAAGAGATTGATGAGATGTCAGTGTCTATGCTGAAATATTTCGGTTAAAAGATTATTTTTGAAAAAGTTTTTGCATATCAAAATATTAAGTTGGAATTGATTAAATTAATCCGCAGTAAAGGTGCACATAAAATAATTTTTAATTACACGGAGGACCCGAAATGAAGCTTAAATATTTTTCACATTCGGCATTCCAGGTAACAACAAACTCAGGTAAAATTATTCTTATAGATCCGTTTTTAGACGGAAACCCGACATCGCCGGTGAAGTCGAACGAAGTAAAAGCCGATTATATAATTCTTACGCACGCGCACGGCGATCATATTGGAGACGCTTTTAACATTGCAAAAAGATGCGACCCGCTTTTTATTGCCGTGAACGAATTGGCTAACTACTGCGCGTCAAAAGGATTCAAGGCGCATAACATGCACATCGGCGGGGGATACAACTTTGAATTTGGGCGAGTTAAATTTACAATCGCTCATCATGGTTCAATGACACCGGATGGAACTTATGCCGGAGAACCGTCGGGAGTAATTCTTTCGATTGACGGCAAGAATTTTTATCACACCGGCGACACGGGATTATTTTACGACATGAAATTGATTGGCGAGATGACACCGATCGATTGCATGTGCATGCCGATAGGCGACAATTTTACAATGGGAATTAACGACGCTGTAAAAGCAGTAGAATTGGTAAATCCGAAACTTGCAATACCAATGCACTACAACACATTTCCCGTTATCGCCGCTGATCCGCTCGAGTTCAAGAAAAAAGTTGAGCAGATTGGAAAGAAAGCAAGAGTTCTAAATTTCGGTGAAGAAATTGAATTATAAATTATTCTCTTATTTAGGTTTTTAATCCTTTATGGCAAGAAAAATTGTAATCGCGAATCAAAAAGGTGGAGTAGGAAAAACAACCACTGCAATAAATCTTTCTGCTTCGGTAGCTGCAGCAGAATTTAAAACTTTGCTGATCGACATTGACCCTCAAGCGAACTCAACATCTGGTCTCGGAGTAGAGAATAACAGTATGTCGGTTTACCAAACTCTTATCGGTATTGAAAAACCGGAAGACTGCATTGTCAACAGCTACATGCCGTATCTCGACATTCTTCCCTCCACGATTGATCTTGTAGGTGCGGAAGTTGAAATGGTTTCGATGGAAGAACGGGAATTCTTATTGAAGAAAGCAATGCAATCTATCGATGAAAAATATGAATTCATTTTTATCGATTGCCCGCCCTCTCTAGGTTTGCTTACGCTAAATGCTCTTACATCGGCAGATTCTGTTTTGATTCCGGTTCAATGCGAGTACTTTGCTTTGGAAGGATTAGGGCAGCTACTTAATACCATCAACATCGTAAAGAAAAATTTAAATGAAACTCTTGCGATTGAAGGTGTTCTTCTGACAATGTTCGATACGCGTTTAAGACTGTCTCACCAGGTTGTTGATGAAGTGAAAAAATATTTTGGTGAAAAAGTTTTTAAGACCATCATTCATAGAAACGTAAGATTATCCGAAGCACCAAGTCATTCTAAACCGGTAATATTGTATGATGCAAGTTCTATTGGCGCTCAGAACTATATTTCGCTTGCGTCGGAATTGATTCAGAGAAATAATTTAGCTAAGAAGGAAAGCGAGAATTGACAAAGATGAAACCCGGACTCGGCAGAGGTCTTGACGCCTTAATCAATCCTCAGTTAAAAGATAAGATTGACGCACCTGTTGCGGTATCAACGAAAGACATTCAGAAAGATGACGGCGTTTCATACGGTATCCTCGCAAAAATTCCGGTTAACAATATTTCACCGAATCCATTCCAGCCGCGAACAGAATTTGACCCGGTAGCACAGGAAGAATTAAGAAAATCAATTCTCGAGAACGGGTTAATTCAGCCGATTACAGTTAGGAGAGTGCAGCAAGATCATTATGAATTGATTTCCGGTGAACGACGTCTCCGCTCATGTAAGGACATCGGCTACCATGAAATTCCGGCATATATCATAAAAGTTGACACCAAAGAAGAAATGCTGGAATTATCGCTGATAGAAAATATTCAGCGGGAAAAATTGAATGCTATCGAGATTGCATTTGCTTACAAAAGACTTATGGATGAATGCAACCTTTCTCAAGAAGAAATCGCGGTTAAAGTAGGGAAGGATCGCACAACAGTAACTAACACGATACGATTATTAAAACTTCCTCAAAAAATTCAGCAAAGTTTGGTAAAGGATGAGATTACTTCTGGTCACGCGCGGGCACTGATTAATTTGCCGAATGAGCTGGTTCAATTGGAACTGCTTGATAAAATTCTGAAGCAGAGTCTTTCCGTGCGTAAAGTAGAAGACATTGTAAGAAAACTCACCAATCCAAAAATCCACAAAGGGCCAAAATCAATTCCGGCGACCAGAGATCTTGCAAGTTTATCACAGAAAGATTTGGAAGAGAAAATGCAAAGCATCCTTGGCACAAAGGTAATTTGTAAGCAGAAAAAAAACGGCGCCGGAGAAATTATCATTGAATTTTATTCGCTTGCGGAACTTGAACGATTATTTGAAATGCTGGAAACCATTGGCAAAAATTATAACTAAAATATTCTTTTCACTGTTCGTTTTGATTGTCTTCACAACGAGCGCATCGGCTCAAGTAAAAGTCAACGCAGCTTCTTCACAAATCGATACTTCCAAATTTGTAATGAAAAAATCTCCTTGGGGTGCTGTATTAAGAAGCGCCGTAGTTCCCGGTTTCGGTCAATTCTACAATGAATCGTATTGGAAGATACCGGTTGTCTGGGGCTTCATGGGGTATTTTATTTACACGTGGAATCTCACTAATAATTCTTACGTTCAGTATAGGGACTTGTTCAGTCAGAGTATTACGAAGGATAATCCTAACGGAAATTCTTCATACCTGAGGGCGAGAGAATTTTATAAAGATCAGCGTGATCTATTTGCAGTGTACTTGGGACTGACATACTTCTTAAATCTTGTTGATGCCTATGTAGATGCGCAGTTATTCGATTTTAATGTAAATGAAAATCAGTTTGGACAAACAGTTCAGCTTTCTATGAAAATAAAATTCTAATTGCTGCCTATGAAAAATGTTTTGGTGTGTAAAAACTGTGGTACTGAAAATCCTTTCTACTCAATGAATTGCACAAAATGCGATTCATATTTACGCACCCGTGTTTCAAATATTGATTTGTGGCAGACCGCATGGCAAGAATTTGAATCTCCGATTACAGCCGGCGAAAAGATTATCCATTCCGATCATAAAAATTTTGTTATATGGCTGCTCATTCTAATCGGAATAAAATATGCAACACTTTCAGCGATGATTCATAATTCGGTTTACGGCAGCACCGAATCGATGAATGTTTTTCCCCAAGCATTTATTACCGGCGGCGTACCGGTTATTCTTTTTTTATTGCTTGCCTCTGTCATCATTAAATTACTGAACAACTATTTCGGCATAAAGAATAGGGTAGCGGATAATGTTGCACTTTATACTTATTGCTTCATACCTCAGTTGTTAGGATTTTTAATTTTAACTCCAATTCAGTTTGCACTTTTTGGCGAATATTTTTTTACTTTTAATCCAAGTCCATTCTTGATCAAACCAATGGCGGCTTATGTTCTGTTGGTAATTGATGTGTTGCTATTCCTATGGAGTATGGTTAATGCGGGATCGTTTACTTTTGCGCAAACTAAAAACAAGGCGTATTCGGTTTTGGTTGCTATTTGCTTGTCCGCTGCGATTCTAGCTATAATTTATTTTCTGCCTGGTGAATTGTTAATACTTCTTAAGTAGTCATATACTACGCCGTACCTTAATCCTCTTGAACTCACTATAATTTTATCCAGTCGCATAGCGTTCATAATTCTTTCAAGTATTAATGTGCCTGCAAGCAGAACATCTTCACGACCATAAACAACATCGCCGTACTTTTCTTTTATTTGCTCGTGAGCCATCATCATTAATTTTACGCGCATCGATTTTACTTCACTATCAGTCAGCACTTCGTTATCCACTAGAGAGTCATCATAAATTCGAAGGTTATTCTTGATGCACACTAAGGTAGTCGGCGTACCTGAAACTGCAATGACATTATTCGGGTTGGGTAAATCTAAGATCGGTTTAATTGTAAGATCAATCTCAGCAATTGCCTTGTCAATTTCATCGATGAGTGCGGGATTATGTTTGAAAAATTTTTCCGTTAATGAAACAACACCTAATGCAAAGCTGTTTTTGTATTCAATAGAGTCTTGAATACCGTAAACAATTTCTGTACTTCCGCCGCCTATATCAATTACAGCCTTCTTCGAGTTGTCATGAAATGGTGAAGCGGCTCCAAGAAAGGTTAGTTGCGCTTCTTTGTCGCCAGAAATTATTTTGACATCCCAGCCAAAAGTTGTTTTAATTTTATTGATAATCTGTTCGGCATTCTTGGCAATTCTAAAGGCGTTAGTTGCAACCGGTAGAACAACTTTGCAGCTATTCTCTACAATTACGCTTTGAAACTCTTTGAGAGTCGAGAACAAGAGTATCTCACGAGCACCATTTATTGCAAGATTCTCTCTAACACCCTCCGATACGCGCGGGACCCTGTATGTAGTAGTTGAATGAAGAATTTCAAATGTTTCAGTAGATACTTCTGCTATTAGAAGTAAAACAGTATTAGAGCCGATATCAATCGAAGCAACAGTCATAATTTTTCACTATTTTCGTTCAAAAAAAATCTCCCATGAGGCAAAGTACTCTTTCTAAAATAATCTTATCGCTTACAATAACTTCTTTCACGGTTTGGTTGGGAAGTTATATCGCCAGGCAACTCGTTGTGTATCAACTTTTCGAGCCCATCAACTTAGACTTAAAAAATTTTTATAATGCCCAGAACTTAAGCGGTGTTCTAGAAACAATTTTCCCGATTCTTATGCTGAATTTAATCAGCTACCCAGCATTCTTGATCTTGTTCTTTGTCTTTATTTTTAGTTCAAAAATAAAAATAAAAAATGAAGGTTGGCTATTTATAATTTTGATGTTGGTAATAATTACAGCTCCTTTTGAACTTTATCTTTCCTTTTTTGATTTTAAAATAGTAAAACTGCTTTACGAAAGTACGTTTGATTCAAATGCTGTGGTTGATCTGCTTAGAAAGAGAATAACAGCTCTAAGCAGTTTTCCTATGATAGAAGTCTTTAGTTATGTTGCTGCCATATTTATCGCCATTATCAAACCGTTAAGAAAAAATGAAAATTAAAGAAAGAGAGTTTGAGAAATTGCTTCAAGACCTAAGGCAAATCGCCCAAGAGATGGGTGCTAAAGTTAGATTTGAAAGAGGTGATTTCAAAGGCGGTTATTGTATTCTTAAAGACGATCGAACAATCGTCATCAATAAATTATCCACGCTTCAGCGTAAAGTAATAACCTTAACAAATGCTCTAAAGGAATTAGGTGTGGATGATAAATATCTCACACCGAAGATACGTGAAGTAATAGAAGAAATCTCTGAGGTTCAATGAAGATTCTGGTAATCAATGGTCCAAACTTAAATAGGCTTGGTGAAAGAGATCCGCTGATATATGGTGGAAAAGGGTGGACTGATATTGAAAAAAAAATCAAAACTGAGTATCCTACCATTGATTTTGATTTCTTTCAATCTGATTCAGAGGAGCAAGTTATTGAAAAATTATCATCAGCAAATAAGAATTATAACGGTATCGTATTTAACCCCGGTGCTTATTCTCATTATTCAGTTGCAATAAGAGATGCGGTAGAATTGTTGCAGATTCCGATTATTGAAGTTCATCTATCAAATATATCTGGTAGAGATAGTTTTAGAAAAAATTTAATAACAGCTTCCAGAGCACGTGGTTACATAGCCGGTTTTAAGGAGAATAGCTACTTAGCAGCTGTTTATGTTCTTAGAAAAATTTTGTAATCGGTCACGTACTAATTATTTTCATTCTTGTACTTCGTATAAAATGTTGATACTCACTCCACAATAATTTATTTTACCTCATGCAAATTAGAGGTTATTGCTATGAAGGACTTTGGATTAAAAAAGTTATACTATTCAATTAGCGAAGTGAGTAAGCTAACCGGATTAGAGCAATACATACTACGATATTGGGAAACTGAATTTGAACAGTTGAGACCTGGTAAAAACCGTGCTGGCAATAGAATCTATACAAACAAAGATATAAAATTGATTCTGCAGATTAAGAGATTACTACGTGAAGAAAAATATACCATTGAAGGAGCAAAAAAGATTTTAACCGATTTCGATCCAAATGTTCTGATAACTTCATCACATGAGAGCGTTGATAAACAGAAATCAACTGCACCTCGTTCGTTGAAAAAAGATTTAGAAGAAGTAAAAGCCTTTTTACAATACATCCAAGCAACGTTTTAAAAACGGAACGTAGCGCAGCCCGGTAGCGCACTTGAATGGGGTTCAAGGGGTCGCGGGTTCAAATCCCGCCGTTCCGACTCATGGCACATTACAAGTGCCTTTTTTATTAATTCGATTTGCAGAAAAATGAATATAGATTTGGACAAACCTAGATGCAATTGCGGTATCTTCGGAATTGCAAGCAACAAAGATGCAGCTTTAACTACTTACTACGGATTGCACTCGCTGCAGCATAGAGGACAAGAGGCTGCCGGAATTATTGCCGCCGAGAAAAAGAATCAGAAAACTGTTTTCAACATCCACAAGGATCTTGGTTTAGTTTCAGAAGTATTTGGCGATCCAAGTATTTTCGAAAATAAACTGGTTGGCGACTTTGCAATTGGTCACAATAGGTACTCTACAACCGGAGCTTCCGATTCATCAAAAAACATCCAGCCGTTTTTTGTTAATTACCGATTGGGAAACATAGCAATAGCACACAACGGTAATCTCACAAACGCGAAAGAACTGCGTGATGAACTTGTGAATGATGGTGCTATTTTTCAGACAACCAGCGACTCCGAAGTGGTACTTCATTTGATTGCAAAGAGTCGGCTGCAAAATCAGATTGATCAGATTCGAGAAGCATTACAAAAAATTCAAGGTGCTTATAGTTTTGTAGTACTTACCAATAATTATTTAGTAGCAGCGCGGGATCCCCACGGTTTTAGACCTTTATGTATCGGAAAGCTTAATGGGTCATTCATAGTTACATCCGAAACTTGTGCTCTCGATATCAATTCTGCGGAATACATCAGAGACGTAGAACCAGGCGAGATGATAATTATTGACGAAGAGGGGATTAAAAGCAACACATTCAAATCGGAAAAAATTTTTACTGAAGAATCTCCAAAGAAACACTGCATCTTTGAATACATTTATTTCTCAAGGCCAGACAGCAAAATATTTGGTTCCAACGTGGATAAGATGCGTAGAAAACTTGGTAAGGTATTAGCTCAAAACCATCCGGTAGTTGATAAAGATGGCGAAAAGGTGATCGTTATTAGCGTGCCAGATAGTTCTAACACTGCAGCGATCGGTTTTCAGACTCAATTAGTAAAACAAGGAATTTCATCGCGCTTAGAAATTGGACTAATTCGAAGTCACTATATAGGCAGAACTTTTATTCTACCGGGACAAAAAGCGCGAGAGATTGGCGTAAAGATTAAATTCAATACTGTCAAAGGAGTGTTGGAGAATAAGACCGTCGTCTTAATAGATGATTCTATTGTAAGAGGCACTACTTCTAAGCAGTTGGTCCGACTTATTAGGGAAGCAAAGCCAAAAGAAATTCATCTTCGTATTTCATCACCCCCAATCATCAGTCCTTGCTATTATGGTATGGATTTCCCTTCGAAAGATGAACTTATTGCTCACAAGTACAATGAGGACATAAATAAGATTCGCGATTATCTTGAGGTCGATTCTTTAGAGTATCTCACAGAAAATGAATTGCTCGAAGCCATGACTGATCATTCACCGGATGAATTTTGTACGGCATGTTTTTCTGGAAATTATCCGATTCCGGTTTCACACGGTATAACTAAAGATGTTTATGAAAATTAATTCCAAAGAAATATTAGCCACTCCAAATCTTATTAGTTTGTTTCGGTTGATACTCGCTATACCTTTTATCTATTGTTTTGAAATGGCTCGACAGGACGATTCATATTTTGCATTTATAGTTTACTTAATATTGCTTGCTTTCATTTCAGATGTTCTAGATGGGTACATTGCTCGCAGAACGAATCAGATAACTGAGCTCGGAAAACTTATTGACCCGCTAGCTGATAAAACGTTAGTTGCTATAATTGTGATATATCTTTTTCTGATGGACAAAATCCCTCTATTTTATTTTTACACAATAATTTTGCGCGATGTAATAATTTTTGTGGGCGGGGTATATGTGAGTAAAAAGATTGGCAAAATTCTCCCGTCTAACCTATTAGGTAAAGCCACAGTTTTTTCAATTGGAATATTTTTTATTGCAATTCTACTACATGCACAAGAGGGTAGCCTGATATACTTAGGATTCTTGTATATAAGTTTAGCCTTGAGTGTTTTATCTATTTTTGGATATACAATTAGAGCACTCGAATTCTTGAACAAGAAAAAACATGAAATTAATTCCTCGAATTGACTTTAGTAAGCTGAAAAACGGACTTGCTAAAACTCGGAACAATATTCTGAACAAAATTTCTGAAACGATCACGAGGAAGGCGAATGTTGATGAAAGCACTATAGAAGCTCTTGAAGAAACGCTTATCAGTTGCGACATGGGGTTGGACTTAACTGAAAAACTTATCAGCAATGCCCGAAAAAGAATTTTAACACAACCCGATAGATCGGTTTTGGCAATTATTGAGATTATAAAGAGTGAACTGACTTCGTTGCTTCCTTTTTCTGATTATAATCTTTCCGATAGAATTTTGAATAGCAAGAAACCGTATGTTATTCTAGTTGTCGGGATCAATGGTTCAGGGAAGACCACTACTGTTGGTAAACTTGCAAGCAGATTACAATCTGAAGGTCTGAAAGTAATTATAGGGTCAGCCGATACTTTTCGTGCAGCGGCAAATGATCAATTAAAGATATGGGCAGAACGTGCAAAAGTACAATTAATCGAAGCAACCTCGAATGATCCCGCCTCTGTTGCTTATGACTCCATTAGAATAGCTCTTGAAGAAAAGGCTGATGTTGTTCTCATTGATACTGCGGGACGACTACACAACAATAAGAATCTAATGAATGAGCTAAGTAAAATTAAAAAGGTAATTGCCTCACTAATACCAGATGCCCCTCATGATTCACTTTTAGTAATAGATGGGAACTCAGGGCAAAATGCTATTACTCAAGCAAACGAATTTAACAGCTTTGTTGACTTAACAGGGCTTATTTTAACTAAACTTGATGGTACTGCTAAAGGTGGAATTGTATTTCAGATTTGCGAAATGAAGAGACTTCCAGTTTGTTTCATTGGTGTTGGTGAAGCTTCCGAAGATCTCCAAGAGTTTTCAGTGTTTGATTATATTGATGCCATTTTCGCAGGACCAACAGTACAAAATTGAATATTCCATAAATAAGAGCTACTTATTTAATAAAGCGCTGGTCTCAGATTTACTTCTTTTTAATAGGGGAAGCAACTCACGAGGCAAAAAGTTTACAAGTTTAAAAAATAAATTCAGTAGTTTACATAATATACATTATGCGTGAAATCATTTTCCTTCAGTATAATTGAAAAATCCTTCACCAGACTTCCTTCCAAGTTTCCCAGCGGCAACCATCTTCTTCAGTAGCGGACATGGTCGATATTTTGAGTCGTTGAACCCGTTATAGAGAACGTTCATAATTGATAAACACACATCCAAACCTATAAAGTCTGCTAAAGTTAATGGCCCCATAGGGTGATTCATACCTAACTTCATTACAGTGTCTATATCCTTCGCTGAAGCAACATTCTCGTACAGACTATAAATCGCCTCGTTGATCATCGGCATTAGTATCCTATTTGCGATGAAGCCGGGATAGTCGTTAACTTCTACCGGCGTTTTACCTATGGCGCTGCACAACTGAAGAATAGTGTCAAAAGTATGTTGACTTGTTGAGTATCCCCGAATAACCTCAACTAATTGCATAACTGGTACAGGGTTCATAAAATGCATACCAATAAAACGGTCTGCACGAGATGCTGATGCGAGTTCTGTAATTGAAATTGAGGAAGTATTTGTTGCAAATATACAGTCAAATTTAATGTTTGTTTCTAACTCATTAAAAATAGATAACTTAGCATCCTTGTTTTCATAAATTGCCTCCACTAATAAATCAACGTCAGTAGGTATCAGACTTAATCTTGTTTGTACTTGGATGTTATCAAGAATGCGTTGTTTGTCTTCAGGGCTGATTATATTCTTCTTTATCTGCCGATCAAGATTTGCAGAGATATTAGAGAACCCACGATCAACTAAAGCCTGCTCCTTATCAACTAAGGTAACTTTAAAATTATTTTGTGCAAAAACATGAGCAATCCCATTACCCATTGTCCCTGCACCAACAACAGCAACTTTCTCAAAATTCATATAAACCTTCAGTTTATTATTGCACATCGTGATTTTTAACAACAATAGCGGATGCTTCCCCACCACCTATGCATAATGAAGCCAAGCCATAACGCAAATTTCTTCTGCGAAGTTCGTGTATTAGAGTAGAAAGAATCCTTGCACCGCTAGCTCCGATGGGATGACCTAAAGCAATCGCACCGCCATTGACATTAACCTTAGAAGGATTCAGATTGAGTAATCTATTGACAGCTACTGAAACTACTGCAAAGGCTTCATTAATTTCAAAAAGATCAATATCAGTAGTGCTCATTCCTAATTTAGAAATCAGTTTTGCAATAGCATCTACCGGAGCAGTAGGAAATTCTATTGGTTTTCTTGCTGCTGAACTCTGGCCCAGTATCTCAACTAAAGGATTTAATCCAAGATTTTTTGCCTTTTCTTCTGACATCATTAACACAGCGGCGGCTCCATCATTTAGACTCGATGCGTTTGCAGCCGTAATTATTCCGTCCTTTTCAAAGGAAGGTTTTAGAGTTGGCAATTTATCAAACTTTACTTTTTTCGGTTCTTCATCTTCCGTAACTTGAATTAACTCTTTTTTACCCTGGATTGTAACTGAAGTTATCTCTCTTTCAAAAACCTTATTTTCTTGTGCATTTAATGCCCGTCTGTACGATTCAACTGTGAAGTTGTCAACCTCTTCTCTGGTTATTTTCTGCTCTTTAGCACATGCTTCGGCACAACTACCCATGTGAATGTTGTTGTACACATCCCATAATCCATCTTTAATTATTGAGTCTATTATTTTTCCATGACCCAAGCGATATCCGTTTCGGGCTTCTTGAAGCAAATACGGTGCGTTTGACATACTTTCCATACCGCCGGCAATTATAACATCTGCATCACCACACATAATAGCTTGTTGTGCCAGCATAACAGCTTTTAGGCCACTACCACAAACTTTGTTAATTGTGAGACACTCGGTTTTTTCTGGTAAACCAGCAAGCAATGCAGCTTGTCTTGCAGGCGCTTGTCCTATCCCAGCGGATAAAACATTTCCCATAATCACTTCATCAATTTCATGAGGATTAATATTAGTTTTTTCAAGTAAGTCTTTAATTACCAGTGACCCCAACTGCGGTGCTGTAAGAGATGATAAGGCGCCTTGAAAGGATCCAACGGGAGTTCTCTTGGCTTCAATTATTACAACTTTTCTCATATTAACCTTTTTAGAATTTTATAATTCAGTAAGGTAAATTTTAGTCGACTTCAAAAGAGAGACAACACTTTAATTTGCCGCACGGTCCACTAAGCTTTCCCATACTCGAAATTAGGTTCTGTTCATTTGCAAGTTGAGTTGTAATTCTCTTGAAGCTAGAAAGGAACGAAATACAGCAGTATTCCCTACCGCAAGTACCCACACCGCCGACCTTCTTAGCTTCATCACGTACACCAATCTGTCGTAATTCTATACGTGTCTTAAATTCAGACGCAAGGTCTTTCGCCAGTTCACGAAAATCAACTCTTCCGTCTGCAGTATAAAAGAAAAAGAGTCGTTTCCTATCAAACTGGTAATGAATACTCACAAGTTTCATGTCCAGTTTACATTTAGCAACAGATGTTTTGAATATCGGTATTGCTCTCTCCTCATCTTGCAAATTCTTTCTAACGCGATCAAGATCTTCAACAGATGCTTTTCTAACAACTTTCGGTAAGTTTTCACCATACAGCCCAAGGTAATGTCTTTTGAGTTTTACCAGTTCTCCTATTAGCTTAACTTGGGCTATTTCGTAGGCTTCGTCGTGTTGGACAATAATAAAGTCTTCTGGAAAAAGCTCAAGATTCTTTTCAACAGGAACCTCGCTGAAGTTACAAGGCAGTAATCCTTTGCACGATATCTCAACGATCGTCCTGTCCTCGGTTAACAATCTATCACATGTATTCCAACTACAAGAGATACAACTGCTGACGTTGTGATGTCTTTCACTAATGTTTCTAACCACCATCCTAGTGAAAAGATTATCGACTGGTTTGATCTCAGAAGATGTTGATAGCTTATTTTGAAAGTCAGCTATAACTTGCTGCTCTATATCATTCCTAAACACTTTCTAATTCCCAATAGATACTGAACTTATTTCAAATATAAGATTAAGGGATAATACATTCAAGTTAACTTTCTTGGAGTAGTTTTCATCTAAGGAATCCAATGTTGAAAATAGTTTGGTTATATCTACTTCACTGAATCTGCTATTAAACTTAAACAGTGTATCTGTGTAATTTTCAAAATAGTAGTTCTCTATATTGGATTTATTCTTAGCTACGTCACGTGTCCACGTCTTGATCATTCTAACCAGCATTGTAATAGAATCGTTCGAGTTGTCCTTCAAGAAACCATACAATTCTTTATGAGCAGAATTATACCTTTTAGCTAAAGAAAACCGAAGTATTGAAATAGTTTTCTCAAGGATGCTGTCAAATTCGCTAACAGTTAATGATAAGGCATCGATAACAGACCCTTCTGAAAAGTGAGCAACTTTAGATGCAACGGCGTCATCAACAAGAAAATACTTTTTCATTATTGAAGTTACCGACGCTTCAGACAGCGGTTCGAAGTTTATTGTCCAGCATCGTGATTGGATTGTACGTAGTAATTTTTCTTTGTCCGAAGTAATCAGTATAAAAATAATACCTTCCGGAGGTTCTTCTAAATTTTTAAGTAACGCGTTTTGCGCTTGATCGTTCATCAAATGTGCATCAAGGATTATTACAACACGAAATTTTATATCATCTAGTTGAACTGAAACAAATTTTTTAACCTCGCGTATGCTGCTTATCTTGATAGTATTAGCATCTTCGATGGAGATTTTGTGATATGGATTAGTGGCTTTCTTTTTGATTTCTTGAGTAACGTTTTCAATAATCTCTTTTGATAGTTTGTCGAAAGCTGAATCATCACTACCCTCTCCTTTACCGCGAGGCAAAGGCATAATAAGTTTCATATAAGGTTCGTTTAGGGATGATATCTTTGCGTTCAGTGCTGTGTTGAAATCAGATTGCTCTTCTCCAGTATTCAATAGTTTTGCGAATTGGATTGCGGTGTTAAATTTGCCTATGCCGTCTTTACCGGAAAAAAGAAAGGCGTGTGGAACACGCCTCGATTGATAAATTCTTGTTAAGATTGCTTTTGCTTTTTCTTGTTCAACTATATCTGACAAAAACTCACTTATCATGTTTTAAAATGTTAAGATTTGAATTCATCATCATCGGTGTAAAAGAAGTCTTCGTCGCTCGGGTAGTCCGGCCATATATCTTCAATTGATTCATACGGCTCATCCGAGTCTTCAAGTTCTTGTAGATTTTCAACAACTTCGAGCGGTGCACCAATACGTTCTGCGTAATCTAATAATTCTTCTTTTGTAGCTGGCCACGGAGCGTCATCTAGATAAGATGCTAATTCGACGGTCCAAATCATTGTCAATTCTCCTGAAATGGTTTCTATTTTTTGACAATTTCGAAAATACTTACATCATCAAATATGAAATTTCTTGGGTCCAAAGGTATTCCATCGTGCCTAACTTCATAATGCAGATGCGGACCTGTGGAAAGTCTGCCGGAGTTTCCGGTGAAAGCAATTATATCCCCACGCGATACTTTTTGTCCTTGCGTAACATTAGTTTTTTCAAGATGAGCATAAACTGTTCGATACCCAAAGCCGTGATCAATTTCAACAGAAAGTCCGTATCCGCCGCGCCATCCAACAAAATCTACAACACCGGCACCCGGCGCGTAAACTTTTGTCCCGGCATCCGTAACTATATCAACACCGTTATGCATTCTCATAATTTTCAGAATAGGATGCATCCTCATTCCGAAATCGTTCTCGATCGTACCTTCACATGGTCTTATTGCCGGAATGTTATTATATAATTGTTCGTTATCTTTTAGAGCCTTTTCGATCTCATCGTAGTTATTCGTTTCAAGTTTTACTTTGAGAGAAACTTTATTTACATATGAATTTAAATCGTTGAGATAATTATCAAGGTTGCCGATGCTTGCTGTTTTGATGGGTTCAAAGACACTACCGCCGGTACCATACAATTGATCATCCTGAGGGATAGGACTAAGATCAGCTTTAAGTCTTAGATCATGACTCTTATCAGAAAGGGCTGTAATTCTTTCATCCAGCTTTTTATATTTTTCTAAAAGCTGGTCAAACTGATCTCTTAGCACTGCGTTATTCTTCTTCAGTACTTTAACTTCAGAATCCGGATTGATGAATTCGTTGAAGACAACGAACGTACCAAAGACGAAGAATGAAACTAGCACTGAAAAGAATAAGACGAGGAATACGAATTTTTTGTAGAAACTTCGTATTTCAACGAATTTCAGTTTAGATTTTGAAAAGTAATAAAATTTTTTCATATCAAATTAGGGTGCGAAGATAATAAAACAAGCTCCTGTAGTCAAGCTTAAACGTGTCAGAATTCTACTCAAAATCATGCTCAAAATAATCAACCGCGCGATTCATTTCATCTGTTTTTTTGCGAATTTTTTCAGTAATTCTTTCTTGAAGAACCTTAGCAGCATCATATCCGTAGTGTTTCAGCAAATAGTTTAAAGCAATTATTTCAGAAATAACTGTGATATTCTTGCCGGGAATAATCGGAAGTTTGATGTAAGGTATATCGACATCCATAACTGCAAGAAATGAATCATCAAGACCGGTCCTTGTATATTCAGCTTTATCATCCCAAATTTCCAATTCAATAATTACTTCCAACCGTTTCTGGAATCTAATCGCTCGTACGCCGAACATGCTTTTAATATCAATGATGCCGATGCCTCTCAATTCCATGAAATGTTTTACAAGATCGGTGCCCGAACCCATCAATATACCTTCTCCTTTTTTCGTAAGTATCACAACATCATCGGCTACTAATCGGTGTCCCCGCTCTACCAAATCCAAGGCAACTTCGCTTTTTCCAATTCCGGATTTTCCGACGAACAACATTCCGACACCATACACGTCAACGAGCGATCCGTGTATTGTAAGCCGTGGCGCGAACTGATCATCCAAAAAATCAGTGATAACATAAATTAGTTTGGTTGTAGAGTAACTTGTTCCAAAGACGGGTATATTTGATTTATTTGCCAGTTCAATCATTTCTTTTGACGGGGCATTGTCATTAGTAATGATGAAACAAGGAATATCATATTTGAAAATTTTCTCTAACGCTTTAATTCTATCTTTAGTAGTGAGACTTTTCAAATACCGCATCTCAGTATTACCAAAAACTTGAATGCGGTTGAATGAGAACAACTGCAAAAAGCCCGCGAGCGGCAAACCCGGTCTGTGTAGATTTTGATCTCTAATTTCCCGTTCAAATCCGACGCGGTCATTCAGCAGCCTAATCTTAAACCTGTCCTTGGTGTTATTGTAAAAGAACTCTACGGTAATACTTTCTTTTTGCGTGATGTTTTTTTCGTCAATCTTCATTCTTTTTACGAGATAATTTCTTCGTTTTAATTTTGCCTAATTGTTTTTTTATTTTTTCTACGGCTAGACTAACTGATTTCTCGAATTCCTCGCTAGATTCGATTACAGTAATTGTTTTACCCGGCAAACCTAACACTAATTCCGAAGTTTTAATACTGTCTTTAGGATGCGTAAAGCTCAATATAACATTTACATCTAAAATTTGATCGTTAAATCTTTCCAGAGATTTCACTTCGCTTTTAATAAAATCTTTTAGCGAATCTTTTGCACGAAACTTACGGGATGTTATTTGAATGTTCATGACTACTCCTTTAAGATTTTGGATGTGCTTTCTTATATGATTTTTTCAATCGCTCCACACTTACGTGGGTATAAATTTGTGTTGTTGAAAGATTTTCGTGACCAAGAATTTCTTTGACAGCCATTATATCTGCTTCATTATCCAGCATATGCGTTGCTGCACTGTGACGCAGAATGTGTGGACTCTTCTTTTTTATGTCTGTTATATCCTTAAGATAACTTTTTACTAAACGATAAATATAATGACGCGTGATACGCTCCCCGTTCTCGTCAACAAACAATGGGACAGAATGTGATTTTGCCGAAAGCGTGCCAAGATAGTCTTTTAGAACTTCTGCCGATTTAGAACCCAATGGAACGACTCGAACTTTAGAACCTTTACCAAGAACGCGAATGCTCATTCCGTGAAAATCGACATCGCCCGCATCTAAAGAACATAATTCCGAAACACGCAACGCACAACCATACAATAATTCAAAAATGGCTTTGATCTGCTTGGCTTCTTTAACCTCAATTTTCTTGTCAACATTATTCTTATCAACCAAACTAAAAATTTCCAAATAAGAATCAACATTTATGATTTCTGGAATCTTTCTCCTGATTCTCGGATTAGAGACCCTTCTAATCGGATTCTTTTCAATGTATCCGTTTTTTATAGCGAACAAAAAAAGCCGCCGCAAAGAAGAAAGTTTTCTTGAAATCGTACTTTTTGTTGATTCATTTTCATTGAGCCGGATTATGAAATGGCGAATCGTGCGTTCACTTACCCGGTCGATTGAGTTGATTTCTTTTTCGCTACAGAAGTTCACGAATTCTTTGATGTCGCGTAAGTATGCTTCAAGAGTGTTTTCGGATGCACGAGTTATTCCCGACATTTCAGAAAGCATCTCGTCTGCAACTGTTTTTAGACCAAGTTGCTTCATGTGCTGTGCTTGAATGATTAGTATTCTTCTTCTGAAGAACTAGGTTCTTCTTCCTCTTCTTTAGCTTTCGGAAGAGTCCAGCTCGCAAAATCGCAATCCGGATATCTGTTGCATCCGTAAAAAATCTTTCCACGTTTTGTCCGGCGGGTTATTACTTCGCCTTCACTACACTTGGGGCACTTCAAACCAAGAGTAACGATTTTTGTAAAATCACAATCCGGATATTTTTCGCAGCCGATAAATCTTCCGAATTTTCCTTCTCGAAATACT
>JAKAEE010000032.1:25096-33591 GCA_021820065.1 Bacteroidota bacterium
GCGGGTTATTACTTCGCCTTCACTACACTTGGGGCACTTCAAACCAAGAGTAACGATTTTTGTAAAATCACAATCCGGATATTTTTCGCAGCCGATAAATCTTCCGAATTTTCCTTCTCGAAATACTGTGCGTGAACCGCACTTTGGACAAGTGTCACCTGTGAACTCCGGTTCCCCACCGTTGGGACCAAATTCTTTCAATGATTTAATGTTTTTGCATTCCGGATAATTAGTGCAAGCGAGATATTTTCCATAGCGACCGATTTTGATATCCATGTCGCCGCCGCACTTATCACATTTTATTTTTTCAAGTTTCGATTCCACTTCATTTAATGTTTTAGAAAACGGCTCGTAGAAATCATTCAGCACGTTCAAGTAACCTATCTCCCCATCGGCAATCAAATCAAGTTCATCTTCCATTTTGGCGGTAAAATTCACATTAAAAATATTTGAAAAATATTGTACTAATATTCCGTTAACCTTTCTACCAAGCGGCGTAGGAACAAGTTTCCGTTCAATCTGCTCAACGTATTTTCGGTCGATGATTGTTCCCATAATCATTGCATATGTGCTCGGACGACCAATGCCGTTGCTTTCCAACTCTTTTATCAGCGAACTTTCGGTATAACGCGGAGGCGGTTTTGTGAAATGTTGATTTGGAATAAGCTCTTGAAGATTCATTTTCTGATCAATCGCTAAACCGGCTGGGATCAATCCGCCGTTTCCGTTTTGATCATTTTGATCCTCAAGTTCTTCATCGTACAATGTTAAAAATCCATCAAACAAAATTGTCGTACCGGAACTTCGAAAAACATATTCATCGGCAGAAATGCTGACGGTAGTTGTCTCCAACCGCGCAGCTTCCATCTGGCAAGCAATAAACCGTTTCCAAATAAGTTCGTATAGTTTAAACTGCGCTTCATCCAAATATTCTTTTACAAAATCCGGCGTGTACTTTAACGAAGTTGGTCTAATCGCTTCGTGCGCGTCCTGAACATTTTTTTTGTTTTTCTGTTCATAACTTTTCGGTCCATCCGGAAGATAATTCTTTCCATACTTATCGCCGATAAACTGCCGCGCCTCCGATACAACTTCTTCACTTAACCTTGTCGAATCGGTTCTCATGTAAGTAATCAAACCGGTTGTGCCTTCCGGACCTAGATCGATACCTTCATATAGTTGCTGCGCAAGCATCATTGTTCTTCTGGGACGGTACCTGAGTTTCCGGGAAGCTTCTACTTGCAAACTGCTTGTGATAAACGGAGGATACGGATTTCTACGGCTTTCTTTTTTGGTGAGATCGGAAATGAGGTAGTTGTTTTTCTGTTTTAAGCTTTCAACAATTTGAGCAGCTAAATCTTGTTTGGTTATTGCAAAGTTTGTTTTAAGAAATTCATCCCAATCTTCGCTGGTCATTTGAGGTTTAGGAGGAACTTTTATTTGTTTTCCGTTTACCTCGTACAACTTTGCTTTTATTACTTCCCCTTTGTCGGTTGTGAATACGGCAATGATAGACCAGTATTCTGTAGCTATAAATTTTTCAATCTCTTCTTCGCGTTCGCAGATTAATCTCAATGCAACTGACTGAACTCTGCCGGCGGATAACGAACTGCCGTAAGCTTCAATTACAGCTTTCCACAGAAACGGACTAACCTTGTAGCCGATGATTCTATCCATAACGCGGCGAGCACGCTGTGAAATGACTAAATGCGTGTCAACTTTGATCGGATTTTTCAAAGCTTCGTTGACGGCTTTTTTCGTGATCTCATTAAAAAGAACGCGTTTAATTTTTTCTTCAGCGCCTTTTCCTAAAACATCCACAACATCCTGCGCAATAGCTTCTCCTTCGCGGTCAGGATCGGTTGCGATATAAATTATTCCGGATTTCGAGGCGAGTGATTTTATTTTTTTAATTACATCGCCTTTACCGCGAATATTAAGAAGTGTCGGTTCAAATCCATTCTCAATATCAATTCCTAGTTTTGTCTTAGGAAGATTTCTGATATGACCGACAGTAGCTTCAACTACGTAACTTTTGCCGACGTATTTATTGATTGTCTTAGCCTTGGATGGCGATTCGACAAGAATAAGATCTTTGCTCATTTTCGAAGTACCTCTCAATTGACAGTGTCCGACGAATACAAAGTTCGTCTGCTGCCCGGAAGGATACTGGCATCATACTCTACCAAAGATAGAAGAATGATCCAGTTGATTTCTTTTCGTGTGATCCTGCTATCGGGAAACATTCCAACCTGCTCTAGTATCAATTCAAGACTTGCATAATCAAGCAACCCGACGTTTATCAGGTGTAACAAATAATTGTAGTTATCTATCCCAAGGATATCTTTTTCCTCTTCAGACAACATTCGTATATTTTTTTCAGTTTCCATTTTTTTCTTCACATCACTCCCCTTCCTCGAAAGTATCTTATCGTATATCAGACTGAAAGCAATGCCTAGAATCTTTTTATCAAAGCGCTGAGTGTTCATTAATGTACGGTTTACTTCCTCAAGTGACGAGTTGTTGCTCAATCCTTCTAATATCTTGGCTAATATTTCTACAATTCTTGCCGGCATATTTATTTTATCAAACTCCTAACGTTCTTTTGAAACTTCTTGACTAACTGGTCTTCCCGTTTTTTCATAACTTTTCTTCTATCAGCAATTTTATCATCATAACCAATCAAATGCAACACGCCGTGAACGATTAATCTTAACAATTCATTATCGGTCGAAACATGAAAAAGTTTGCTGTTCTTTTCAGCTTGTGCAAAAGAAATAAAAATTTCGCCGTCTAAATTATCCCTTTCGTTCGAATAATCAAAGGTGATTATGTCGGTGTCATAGTTATGATTCAGAAACTTCTTATTAACCGCAAGCATCGTCTCGGCAGAGACGAAATTAATTTCCATTTCCGAAATGCCAATGTTTAATTCGTCGCACACAAGAGACAAAGCTTGATGCACTTTCCGTTTATCCAGCGCGTAACCTTTTTCAACATTAACAAAAACATTTTTCAATTCAATTACTACTCAATTTGTTCATTTGGAAAGTCCGGCTATCCTCGAAGCTTCTCCAAACAACGACATTGCTTTCTGAAACTGCGGGTCGAACTGAAGAAGCGTCAAATACCAGCCGTTATTTTTGAACATGTCTCTTGCAACGAATGCTTTTAGCCGCGCGCGAATTTCTTCTTTATACGCCGAGTAACCTTTAGAATCATACTTAACTTTTAGTGATTCGGCAAATTTTATGAAACTCTGCATCTGCTCGTCGCTTATCTGAAACTCTTTCACAAATTTCTGCAAATTATTTTGATACTTGCTCTTGATCTGCGCACCGTTCTTATCCATCAACTTTCTAACAAACTGGTAATAAACATTGTTCTTTCTCAACTCAACCGAATAGTTCGAAACTTTTCTATTCTCTACAAAATAATCTGGCGTTATTCCACCGCCGCCGTAAACAATTCTTCCGCCCGCTGTTTTGAACTTCGGTTTGGTAGAATCTTTTTCCGTTTTGTGATCTACATTTTCACCTTGTAGTTCCTGACGATCCATAACTTCTTCGAAATATTTTTTCTTGTCTTTGTAGCTTCTCTGAATTTCCCGGCCCGACGGAGTATAATACCTTGCAATTGTAATTCTAACAGCAGAACCATCAGAAAATTGAAACGGTTGTTGTACCAATCCTTTTCCAAAAGTTGTCTCACCAACTATCAATCCCCTATCCCAATCTTGAATTGCACCGGAAACAATCTCACTCGCTGAAGCAGAACCTTTATTCACCAAAATAATTAATGGAATTTTCTCGTAAGGGTACGCTGCTTCTGCATGATATTCTTTGTCAAATTCTCTAACACGACTTTTGTTCGTAACGATAGTTTTATTCCCGTCAATAAAGAAATCTGCAACTTCTGTTGCTTGGTATTCTAAACCACCAGGATTGTTCCGTAAGTCTAAGATCAGCCTTTTCATACCTTTAGAAGCTAATTCCTTCAAAGCAGAAGTCATTTCGTCTTTAGTCGTTTCGGAAAAACGTGTTAGGTTGATATACCCGGTTTCGTTGTCATACAGCAGCGACGCATCCACTGAATACAAATTAATTTTGTCGCGCACCACGTGAAAATTAATCAGCGATTTCGAAGAAGGACGGAATATTGTGAGATCAACACCGGTGCCCTTATTGCCGCGAAGACGTTTAATAACTTGTTCGTTCTTCCAACCGACGCAATTCGTTCCGTCGATTTTTACAATGCGGTCCCCGGAAATAATGCCGACACTTTCACTAGGCCCTCCGGTGATTGGCGATACTACTGTGATAGAGTCATTAATAATTTGAAATTCAACGCCGATGCCTTCGAAGTTTCCTCTGAATTCTTCTTCCGATGTTTTTTCTTCTTCAGGCGAAATGTAAACCGTGTGCGGATCAAGTTCACTGAACATTCCCCGTATCGCATCTTCAACCAACTTTTTGCTCTTCACCGAATCAACGTAATAATCTTCGGTGTAGCCGAAAATCTTTTCAAATTTATTCAGCTGTCTTCTTTCTTTAGAAAGAGAATTTGAAAATCTTATGCCGAGATAAACGCCGATCACAAGCACAAGCAAAAAAATCGGCAGCTGTTTCCAAATATTTTTCATCTTAACCTTTGATGACTTGATAATTTACTTTTGCGGACGCATTTGCGGAAACAACAGCACGTCACGAATGGACGATTGATTCGTGAACAACATAACAAGTCTATCGATTCCAATGCCTAAACCCGCGGTCGGCGGCATTCCGTATTCCATAGCGCGGATAAAATCTTCATCGATCGGTTGCGCTTCTTCATCCCCTTCCTCGCGCATTTTCACCTGAGCTTCAAATCGGTTTCTCTGATCGATCGGATCGTTCAATTCGCTGAACGCATTGCAAATCTCTCTGCCGAGAACAAAACCTTCGAACCGTTCGACTAAACCTTCTCTGGTTCTGTGTTTCTTCGCAAGCGGAGAAAGTTCAATCGGGTAATCAACAACAAATGTAGGCTGAATCAAATTCGGCTGAATCGTTGCTTCGAAAAGAAGATCGATCAGCTTGCCTTTGCTCTCCACTCCTTCGAGATCAACATTCTTACTTTTCAAAATTTTGATTAGCTCATTGTTCGATGCTGCAAGCACATCGATGCCGACTTTATCTTTCAACTCGTCAACCATCGAGATTCTTTGCCACGGCGGATTGAAATTAATTTTGTTCCCTTCAATCTCAAATTCCGTTTTATCGAAAACATTTTGCGCAAGTTTTGCTACCATGTTCTCAACAAATTCCATCATCCAAACATAATCCTTGTACGCCACGTACAATTCGAGCATCGTGAATTCGGGATTGTGAGTTCTATCCATTCCTTCGTTTCTAAAATCTTTCGAGATTTCGTAAACGCCGTCAAATCCGCCGACGATTAAACGCTTGAGATAGAGCTCATCGGCAATTCGCAAATACAGTTCGATGTCAAGCGCATTATGATGCGTTACGAACGGTCGCGCGGTTGCGCCCCCGTATAACGGCTGCAAAATCGGCGTCTCGACTTCCACCAAATTATTTTCATCCAAATATTTTCTAATCTCGGTAACAATTTTAGAACGCGTTTTAAAAACCTCTTTCACTTCCGGATTTACAATCAAATCGAGATAACGTTGGCGGTAGCGTAGTTCCTTGTCCGCAAATTGGTCGTGAACAATTTTATTCCCTTGTTCGTCAACAGTTTCCTTTGCAATCGGAATCGGACGGATGGATTTAGTAAGAACGACAAACGATTTTGAATGAACGGAAATTTCACCCGTCTTGGTTTTGAAAACGAATCCTTCCACGCCGATGATGTCCCCGATATCCAAAAGTTTGAAAACGTCGTAGTACTCACCTACATCATCTTTTTTCAAGTAAATCTGAATCTTCCCGTCTTTATCTTGAATGTGCGCGAAGGAAGCTTTTCCCATTCTCCTAATCGCCATTATTCTTCCGGCAATCTTCACGTTTTTATTTTCATGCTGTTCAAAATTATTTTTGATTGCGGCAGAATAATTATCAACATCGTAGCTGTATGCGAACGGCAGAATTCCTTTGTTGAGTAGTTCGTTCAATTCTTCATGTCGTCGTTGAACAAGAGTGTTGTAATCGGGTTCTTGTCCGCCGGCCGGTTGAACCGGCTGATTAGTGTTATCCAAATTTCCTCCTAGATGATCGGTTGAGCTAAATTAATTTCTTGAAAAATTTACCAGCCGGTTGCAAACGCTGTCCATAATATAATTTGCTAATGCCGGCGGCGCTAAAAAATTATTTATGATAATCGAAAAAATCAACCGCTCGCCGGAAACCGTTGTTAAGTAACCGGAAAGCGAAGAAACGTTATTGTTGTAGCCGGCTTTAGCGTGAACGTTATTTTCCGCAGAACTTTTTTTCATCCGGTCGATTAATGTTCCGTCAACACCGGCAATCGGAAGTGAGTCATAAAATTCATCGAAGACTTCGCTCTTTGCCATGTACGAAAGCAAATTTACAATTTGGCGCGGAGTAACCAAATCCAATCTTGATAAACCGGAGCCGTCCGCCATCACCATGTTGTCTGTGTTAATTCCCATAGAACTGAAAATTTCTTTGCACGCTTTCACGCCTTCGTCTATTGAACCGTAATTGTAAATTTCTGAACCGATGGTTTTAAGAATCTGCTCGGCGTAAAAATTATTGCTGTTCTTGTTCAATTCCTTTATCAGCATTTTCAATGATAAAGACCGGTGATCAAGAATCGGGGTAAGATCATCGTAGTCGATCGGTTTATCCGAACTTTCGATTGGTCCAACTTTGCCTTTAACGACAATCCCTTTCTTTTCGAAAACTTCTTTCATCACTGTTAAGAAGTACATTGTAGGATCGGAAACGGAAATGCGATCGACAAAAGGTTGAGCGCCTTTCTTAATTTCTCCGGTGATGCTGATTAAATTTGTCCCCCGCAGTCGAGAAACTGAAATCGGGACTTCAGGTTCGCCTTCAACGGTAACGACTTTTGCAGCGAGCGTAACATATTTTGTATCGGGAGTTAAAATTACATTCGCCGGAAAGTTTGGTTCGGTAGGCTCAACTTTAATTTCTAAACTATTATCGTTGAAACTTAACGCTCCGCTTGGAGCCGCAAACCATTCCGATTCGTAATCCAATTCCCAACCTTTACCCAAACCGACGTTATCGAAAAGAGAATCGTCGCCGAAAATATTTCCATCGATTACCCAAATTCCTTTGGACTTAAGCGTGTCCGCCCAATTCTCAAAAACTTTTGTAACGTTTCCATCGTAAAATCTGCCGGAGATTGACGGATCGCCGGAACCTTGCACAATCAAGTCGCCCTGCAAAACGCCTTTTTTAATTTTCCCGTTCACAAATAAATTTGTCTCGTACTGGTAATCCGAACCAAGCAGAATTAACGCTGCAGACGAAGTAAAAAGTTTCATGTTGGATGCCGGGATGAAAAGTTTATCGGCATTTCTTTTATATAAAACTTCGCCTGTCTTCTGTGATTTGATAACGACGCCTATGAAGGCATCGTTGAAATTCGGATCGTTAAAATAATCATCGAGCTGATCGCGAAGTTCGCTCAATGTGCTTATGCTCGAATTGTTTTTCTTTGTCAGAAGTGTGTCTTTCTGCGCTAATGCTACCGACGCAAAAACTAAAAGCACTACGAATGTTTTACTTGCCAAATGTTTCATAAACTTTTTCGATCTCGCTGTAAGATAATTTTCTGTACCCGCCCGCCGGCATTCCTTTAACAGTGAAATTTCCGAAACTGATCCGTTCGAGTTGATCAACAAAATAACCAAGAGCTGAAAACATATTCTTCACAAAATGATTTCTTCCTTCGACGGTCGTTACCGAAATTCTTTTCCAATCTTTTCTATTCAAAGATTTAATTTCTTTGAAACGGCTTTTCCTGCCATCCAAAGTTATTCCCTTTAGAAGTTTCAGCTTATCTTCTTCAGTTAATTCCCTATTGAGCGTCACTTTGTACTCACGCGGCACATGATTCTTTGGATGAGTAAGAAAATTCGTGAAGTCGCCGTCGTTTGTAAGCAAAAGCACTCCGGTTGTGTTGTAGTCTAATCTTCCAACCGGAAAAATCTTCTGTTTTGTCTCAATCAAATCCACTACCGTTCTTCTTCCCTTTTCGTCGGATGTGGAGGTAATAAATCCTTTCGGCTTGTTCAGAAGAAAATAAACTTTTCTCTGCTGATGCAGTTTCTCACCGTCAACTTTTATTACGTCGTTTTCGGAATCGATTATGAAAGCAAGTTCGATAACGGTTTTTCCGTTAACGCTAACCCTTCCTTCCTTAATAAACTCTTCTGATTTTCTCCGGGAGGCAATACCGCATTCGGCAAGATATCTATTCAGTCGCAGTTTCATCTTCGAAATCGGATTCCAGTCCACTCTCGTTTTCAGAGTTCTCTTCTAATAATTCTTCCTCGGCAG
>JAKAEE010000109.1 GCA_021820065.1 Bacteroidota bacterium
ATAACGGTGAAATGAAAGGTCTTGTTGAACTGTCTTTGGAAATTCCTTTTGAAATGCCGCATTTCATTAGAGATTAATCAACGGCAATCATGCCGTAAAACATTTCAACAGGGTTTTTCCGGTTCATCTTTTTTAATCACTTCAACAGTAAAATTTGCAGCCAGAGCAGCAAGCGCGCCAACAGCAGCCAGCACCGGCGCAAAGAAAGCGCCTATCACGCCAACTGTTACCGGTATTTCAATGTAAGTCCGCCCGTTAACATCTTTAATAATAATTCTACGCGCGTTGCCTTCTTTAATCAACTCTTCGATCTTGGCAAGTAATTCTTTTCCGTTGATGGTAAACTTGGTGGACATATCAACCTCTCTATTTTTTGAAACGAATCGGTTATGCAGAATTTAGATTTGTTCGCTCAATCGAATCACACTAACGTGGAAACGGGGAAAAACATGTGCGGCGGCTTTGAAAAATTCAATCACGGCGGTAAGAAACGACCGTGCGGCAAATGAATCGATAGAAAAGTCGAGAAGATAATTTTCCTCGTCGGTTTTAATTACGATGCGTTTCACCTTTCCGCTCGAAACATATTTTTCTATGTGTAGATTGAATTCGTTCATACCAACTTCTCGGTTCATATCCTTTATTTCTTATAACATATTAGATGAACGAAAAGTTTAATAGGTTCCGCCTTCAAGAGGGTTAAAATTTGGTGACAATCTGTTTTGAGATGAATTTATCTCTTTCGTTTCCAAAAATAATAGACTGGAATTCCGATGCCGAGGAACAATAATCCCGCCCATGCTTGCTGCGGTTTTTCAATGAGCGTATTTACTACAAACCAGACTGCCATCGCGGTAAAAAATAACGGCGTAACAGGATAACCGAAAGTTGAATACGGTCGTTCTATCTGCGGCAACTTTCTGCGGAAGATAAAAATGCTTGCCGCGGTCATACCGAAAAAAATCCAATCGGTGAATACAACATAGGCAATTAAGTTTTCGAACGTGCCCCAAAACATGATGAGTGTAATTGCCCATATTGATTGAACGACTATCGCATAAACCGGCGTGCGGTATTTGGGATGTAATTCCGCAATCTTCGGAAAAAATATTTTATCTGTTGCCATTGCATAATAAATGCGCGGCGCCGTTAAAGTGTAAATTCCGGTTGTTCCAAAAGTTGAAATGAAAATTGCGATCGCAATCAAACTGCCGCCGATTGCACCTAAAACTTTTTGAACTGCATCTGCGGCAAGAGTTGGTGTCGAACCGATTTCACCCGGCGTCATCAAAAACATGTAAGCAATATTTGTGAGTATATAAATTAAAGTTACGGCAACTGCTGCGGTGATCATTGCCCGCGGCAAATCTTTTTTAGGATTTATCGCTTCCCCGGCGGTAAAAGTTGCATGCTGCCAGCCGCCGTAAGACCACAAAACGCCAACCATGGCAACGGCAAAAGCACTTCCGGCATTTTGAGATAGATGAATTGATTCAAAAAAATTTGTTGTGGCGCCGCTTCCGAAAATAAATCCCACAAGTATCAGCCCAATAATTCCGATTAGTTTTAGAACTGTAAAAATGTCGGAGAAAATTCCGGCAGCTTTTACGCCGACGATATTTATGATCGTTACAAAAACTATTCCGGCAACGCCGACTAATTTTATTTCCCACAGCGTAAGATATATGAAGTAACCAAAATATGTTGAGAATGCAATTGCAAGCGCCGCAATTCCTCCGGTGTTAACTACAAGAAAATATGCCCAGCCGTACAAAAATCCGGCAAGCTCGCCGTAGGCTTTGTTAAGATAGACGTAAACGCCGCCCGCTTCAGGAAACATTGAACCCAATTCGGAAAAAGTTAACGCCCCAGAAAGAGCCATTAATCCGCCAACAAGCCATGCAAATAATATTAGCAGCGGATCGTTTAATGATTTAGCAATTAACGAGGGCGTGAAAAAAATTCCAGACCCGATCGTTGAGCCGATGGCAATCATTGTTAAATCGAATGCGGTAAGTTTTCGTTTTAACGACATAATGAACGAACTTCTGTCTGGTTCTATACTTAGTTATTCAACAAAGAATAATCCTTGATTTAAGATAAGAAAAAAATTTAGTGAGTTGCTTTTGTTTTCTGATTTGATTTTTTGTGCGGGGGTTAAATAATCGGAAGTTTATTTTTCCGATTCGACTTTTGATTTGTTTTTCTCTTTCGACCTGGAAACGAGACTAATGCGGATTTCCGGAAAGAGTCCTTCGTTAACTACTTTTATTTCAAAATGGGAATCCTCGTTTTGTCGTGGCTGATAATTGCTGGTCTGATTTTCTCGTGCGAGTGTAATTGCTAACATGAATTCCGAGATAAATTTAAGTTAATAATTTTGTTTAACGTAATTTCAATTTAGGAATAACGGGGCATTGTTCCTAATTCCGATTTCAATGTAAAAAAATTCTTTTTAAACGGTCAAATTATTTTTTCAAATCAAAAAAATTTTTTTCTTGACTTCACTTGCTATTTAAATTTATGACTTGTCGTCATTCTACAGAGATTACAATTTTATGTTTGATAAATTCATTCCCGGTTCCTGGAAGATTCACGACAAGTTTTCCATCCTTCAATTCTGCACCGGTGATTTTGATAGCTAAGTCGGAATTCATTATTCCAAGTTCATAATTTTTATTCGGTTTGCCTTCACACTCGATTGTAAGCTGCTTTCCTTTCAGTTCTTGAGAAACTATCTTCAGTCCTTCGCTCACAGCACCGATCGGAGATTTTTTTGCAAGCGGATAAATTGCAACTGCCGGTTTGTATAAAACAACTAACTCACTTTTATTTTTCATTTTGAAATGTGTTTGCAGTTGATACGCTTGTTTATGTTTGAGCAATTCAAATTGAACCGGATAACCATTTAGTGTTGCAGATGATATTTCTGTCCCAAGTGCAAAATCCGGCTCGAATTCAAAATCAATTTCTTTGCCGCCGTTCATATTACAAGTCATGTTCATTTTGTCTTTCTCAATTCTCAATTCGCAATTCGCAATTGCTTCGCCAATTTTGATATTGTTCACTTTCAAGAATTTCCAATCAGCCGGCAGTTTCGGCGCAAAAGTTATTTTGTTTTCAAGCGCATTAACGTTAAGTCCGATCAATCCATTCATCATCGGGAAAATATAACCGCTGACGCTGAACCCTTGATCGTGATATGCTTCGCCAAGTTTTGTATTGATATCGCCGGAAAATACTTCCGGCACAATTCCCAGACCATAATCGAAAACATGCTGCGCCGTTTGGGATACGGTTTCATATCCTTGCAAATCAAAGTGAGTCTTAAATTGTGCCGCACCGATAAAATATGAAGTGAACGGCCAGACGGTTCCGTAATTGTAATTTGTCGGTTCGTATAGCGAAGACTTGTTTGAAAGGTTGCGAACACCCCAATCTGTTACCATATCGCTTTCGTTAAATTTTTCAATGGTACCCTCGCTCCGCCCTTTATCCATTAGCCCAAACATGATTGATGCCGACGAGTAAATATTTTTGTCGCGTACTTGTGTGCCGTTTTCCGCTGCGCCGAAGCTGTAAAAGCCTAGATCATCAATCCAATAAATTTTTTCCAAAGCTTGCTGCGCTTGCCGGAAAAGTTTCGCAGATTCATTTTCTATTTCTTTATCGCCAACATACTTTGCCATCAGATTTACTTCTTTGATGCCTTGTGTCCACAAACTTTGAGTATAATTGTCATTGAAAATTTTCACAAGCGAACCGAACTCCAGCACGCCAAGTCCGGCTCCTTTCAAATCCATCAGCCCGTCGCCGTTACTGTCTTTGCTTTTGCACCATTCATACGCTTGAACAATCGACTTCCAACTTTTTCTTACGAACTCTAAGTCGCCGGTTTTTTTGAAGTAATCACCGATGGCGACCAAATACCATGGCGAAGTGTCCGCATGATTATATCCGAAATGATAATCGTTCCACCAATCAATTAGTCCGTCACTTTGAGAAAGTTCATGCGCCATTTTCCCGATATCAATGTTTTTGTCGGACGGATTTTTTTTACGAATCGGAAAATTATCTTGCCGCTGCCATTTTTGAGTAAACTCTAATGCGTCCTTAACGGTTTGGTAATCACCGTAACTGTTCATCGCAAGCGAATTGATAGATGCATCGCCGCCGAAGAACCACGCAAATCCGGGGCGACCTCCACCGCCGCTCATTCCGTATCCGGCAACCAAACCTTTTCCAAGATTCGGATTCTCCACCATTAAATTATTCAGCGCAACTTTCCCGTATTCAAATGCAAGATTCAGTTTATCATCCGGCGTAATTACTTCCACGGTTGAGTTTTTTAAATTTTTGTAGAACTGATAATTTTCGTCGTAAAGTTTTTCTATGTTCGATAGAATATTCTTGTAAAGAACTTTCACAGAATCGTATCGCGCCTTCACCGGACTTCCGGTAATTACAATCGGAATGAATTTATCTTTTGCGTCGCCCGGTTTAATTTCCATTTTGAATTGAATCGGATTATCGGCAAACATGTGCGCCGGCGGTGCCGCCATTTGTTCGGCAACAGGCGATCCGCACAAAAACAATCCGCGCTGCTGAGATTCCGAAATGATGTAAGCTTTCATATCGTCGTCCCAGTAGCTGTATTGTCCGCCGATTCCAGCGGGCCATTGCGGCTGCATTACCGGCATAAATCCCGGAACAATTGTGAGCGGGTTAGTTGTGTTAACATCGAGCAAAATTATTGCGGCGGGTTTATCATGCGGAACAAAAATTATTTCTTTAACCGTGAACGATTCATAAACAAAAGTAATAGTCGTTGCTTCGGGTGTTACCGTAATATCGCGCAAAATATCTTTCGACATAATCGGCTGCGTTGTTGTGCCGACAAAAAATTGTATGTCAAAATTGCGCAGCACTTTCCAAGGCCAAATCCACATTTCAAACGAGCCGTTTTCAAATCCCATCAATGCAGCTTTGCGGCCAATTTTATCCATGTATTGATTCGGCTGAGCTGGACGCGTTAAGGCTAAATCGTTTGGTTTAATCTCAAACTTGTTTATTAAGCCGGTTTGTGCAGAAATTGTCAGCGTCAAAATGAGTAGAAGCGTTAAAGATGATTTTAATTGTTTCATGGTTTGATAGTCTTATTGTTATAAAAATTATTTTTTTTATGTCATCGCCTCAACATGGCTGTTAATCATTCTCTGTTTTACCGATGTGAATCGATTCGAAACCATATTTATCTCTGATTTTAGTTACTGCACTAAGCATTTTCTTTCTTGCGATTTCTTCGTCTTCAAACAAAATTTCCTGTTCTGCAAACTGGCTTAACTTGCTGAGATGAATTCCGATTAGACGGATGCCAACTCCGCGAGTAAATTCTTTTCTGAACAGATCAACGGCTACATCGTACACTACTTTGTCGTCGTCGGTCTGCTTAATTGTCTTTGCTCTGGTGAGTGTAGAAAAATCCGCGTAGCGCAATTTTATCGAAACTGTTGAAGTCTGCAGTATTTCATTTCTCAAAAGCTGACAAGCTTCACCCACAAGTTCAAAAATGACCGACTCGATTTTTGTTTTGCTTATCATGTCTTTACCAAACGTGGTCTCTTTCGAAATACTTTTTCGTTCGTGCTCGACTGATAAAAAATCAGTTCCATGACCGTTTGCTTTCTTCCAAAGATCCGCGCCGTACTTGCCAAGCAGAATCGATAAATAATCTTGCGAAACATTTGCAATATCGTTTACGGTTATAAATCCGCGAGAGTGCAGCAAATTAAAAGTTGCTTTCCCTATTCCGGGAATCTTTTCGATTTTGAGCGGAGCTAAAAATTCTTTTTCTTTTCCGTGCGGAACAAATGTAATCCCTTTCGGCTTTTTGAAATCTGAAGCGATCTTTGCAACGGTTTTGTTGCTTGCAATTCCAATTGAGCATGGAAGTCCGATCGTTTCCCAAATTTCTTTTTGAATCCGTTCTGCAAATGAATCGGGTGCGCCGTAAATTTTTTCGCAGCCGGTAAAATCGAGATAAAATTCATCAATGGAAGCTCTTTCAACAATCGGGAAAACTTTTTCGAGTAATCTTTTTACCGCTTTTGAATACCGTCCATATTCTTTATGATGACCGTGAAGATAAATTCCGTTGGGGCATAAACGAAAAGCCGTTTTGATCGGCATCGCCGAATGAAGTCCGTACTTGCGCGCTTCGTAACTACATGCCGCAACAACTCCGCGACCGTGAGGGTCACCGCCGACTATTACCGGTTTGCCTTCCAATGAGTGATCTAAAATTCTTTCGACTGAAACAAAGAAAGCGTCCATGTCTAAGTGGAAGATTGTTTTCATAGAAAAGGCATGCTTTTAGAAAATTTTTCGCTGCTCTTTTAATCAAAATGGTTTCGTCGTTCAGTAAACAAACGAACATTATAATATGGAAAATTTGATTCTATCAATCAACTCTGCCCGTTGTTTATCTTGTTGGTTAATCAATAGTTTTTCGCAGCTGGACAACGTGACTCAAAAAGAACCTCGACGAATTCTTAATCTGGCAAATGATTAAAAATATTACGGCAAGTTTTTAGAATGGCTTCAATTGAAAAAACCTCAAACACATTTTGTATTCAAGGTTTTTCTAGTGCACCCTGGGGGATTCGAACCCCCGACCTGATGATTAAGAGT
>JAKAEE010000110.1:0-2996 GCA_021820065.1 Bacteroidota bacterium
GCCACAATATCACCGCCGATTACTTTTGTGTTCTTCCATTCTGCTTTTTTCATTGTATTGGAAAAGACAATTTTCTCTGATCGATTCATTCCCTTAGCAGTTTCCGGAAATTGTTCTGCCGCCGTTTGAGTTGGCCAGAAGCTGTACATCATTTCATAAGTCCTTCTTCCAAAGAGAAGGATGCCTTCTGTTTGCAACGCGTCATCAGAGAATTTGTTTTCTTCTCTGCCATGTCTGTGCCAGCTAATATCGTGATTCGGACCTTCCAAGAATCCGTTAAGTGTTACGAAATTGAAAACGTTTAACTTTCTCATGCTGTTTTTCTTTCTTTAGTTTTTCAATTATAGGCATTGTGCTTAACCCGCAGTCCAGAATTAGACTGCTGAATAGAAGCACAAACATTAATGATTAAAAAATTTTGTTTAGTAAGAACACCTCGAACAAGTTAGCTGATTAATCTCCAATAGTGCCTGTCTTCACTTCTCCAGCTCGCTTGTAATTGGCGAAGATGACACCGTTTGGCGTAACCAAACTCTCCGTTAACGTAAATGCCGCAGCAATAGTGCCCTCACCAAACAAACGTTTCCCCACGCCTAATGTTATTGGAAAAGTTTTGAGCCATAGTTCATCAACCAAATCATGCTTGAACAGAGTCTGGATCAGATTGCCGCTGCCGTGAACTTGAATATCAGAGCCTTCAGAATTTTTGAGCTTTTTGATATCATCTATACTTTTCAGAAAAACGGAATTCTTCCAATCTGATTTGATCATCGTGTTACTCATGGCATATTTTGTAACATCATTGATGCCCGGCCAAACGTCTCCATGTTCAGGCCAGTAGGAAGCAAAAATCTCAAATGTTTTCCTGCCCAAAAGAAGATCTGCAGGCTTCATCTGTTTTGCCATTAACTCACCAGCAGCTTCGTCAGCTTCTGCAAAATACGGCGCAACCCAGCCGCCATATTTAAAATCGCTTGATGTATCTTCCTCAGGCCCACCAGGCGCTTGCATTACTCCATCTAACGTAATAAATGATAAAACAATTATTTTTCTCATGGCTACCTCTAATAATTAATTAAAAGTATATTTACTTGAAAATGAGCCTAACTTATAAATAACATTATTCTATTGCGGTACGATTTTTTTGTAAGCGCAGTAGGTAAAGTTTTCCTCCGAGCAATGCAAATGGAACACTCATAACAAATCCGCCGATGTTATACCACGGAGCCACCAAATTCCACATAGCAATTGTTCCGATCAACCAGACAACGGAAGCGATGATACCTGAAACCAACACTGCTACTTCTGCTTTCTCTTTTGCCATCGCTTTACTTCCTTTTTAAAGTGCATTGTTAGTTTGAAGTTGATTGCTCTTAATATTTCAGTACTCATCGCGTCTCCAAAGCTCTTTCAAAAAACGTTAATTTGTTTTGAAAGGAGTTTGTTTAAAGATCTAATTCGTTCTGCAAATCAGTATTTCTTATTTTGTTTGAAAACTATATGCATCGCTTTTTCTGATGGCACATAATCAACGCATTCATATCCAAGTTCAACTAAATTTATGTCTCTCAATAAGCTCTCACCGGAACCAAGTAAAGTGGGCGATAAAGCTATGTGCATTTCGTCCACTAACTTCGAACTCAAATATTGCCGAATTGTATTAGCCCCGCCTCCTAACCGAATATTTTTTCCTTTGGCGCTTGCTTTTGCCATTTTTAGCGCGGCTTCGATTCCATCGGTGACAAAGTGAAATGTTGTTCCCCCCTCCATTTCAATAGATGGTCTGGCATGATGAGTTAAAATGTAAACAGGTGTATGGTATGGTGGATTATCTCCCCACCAACCTTTCCAAGTGTGATCTTCCCAAGCGCCTCTCATTGGACCAAACATATTTCTCCCCATTATCCATGCGCCAATGTTTTCAAATCCTTTAGCAGCGAAATCATCATCAATACCAGTTGTGCCTTCCGTTTCACCACCGCCAAGCACCACAATGTGCATTGCTTGAAATGTCTTCGTCGGCAAAAACCATCCATGTAAAGACATGCCTCCTATTCCCATCGGGTTGTCCATGCTTTGATTGGGTCCGGCTCCAAATCCGTCAACTGAAACACCATAGCACAAAACTTTTAATTTACTCAAAACCATTCCTCCTATTTAAGCCAATCAATTTGCGTAACCTACCAATAGAATTTATTTAGGATTTGTAAACGATATCATCCATTGAATTCCAAATTTGTCCGTGAAAGCGCCGTAGTAGTCTCCCCAGAACATATCGGTCATAGGCATTTGAACATTGCCGCAGGCGGACAGACCGTTAAATAATTTGTCTGCCTCTTCTCTGCTTTCTGTATGAATGGAAATATGAACATTGTTTCCTTCTTTAAGACCAAATCCCATTGATTCAGGTGCATCAGTTCCCATTAACACATTATCTTTACCGAGCGGCAAAGCGACATGCATAATTAGATCTCTTACATCAGCAGGTATATTGCCTGCTTCCGGTGTATCCTTAAAACGCATCAGCATTCTAAATTCTCCCCCAAAGACAGATTTATAAAAATTAAACGCTTCTTCCGTATTACCGTTGAAGTTCAAGTATGGATTAACTTGTTTCATAATAATTATCCTTTCATTTCTTGTTTAGTTTTTCGATAATGTTTTTAATTATGAATGTTTCGCAGCCGAGTTTTTCGGCTTCCCCCTTAAACGATTCTTCAACCGCTGCTTTGTAAATAATATCCCCTTTCATGTTTGGAGAAGAAATTCCAAAAAAGTTTCTTCCGTTATCGGACGGCAACATAGAGTGTAACGTATTGTGAGCTCCTAAAATTCCACTTGGAAACTAATCCGCCGTTACGCAGAGAACCTTTATGTCACTGTCTAATCTATAGTTTTCCATATTTCTTTCGTTCTGTTGTCAACGGCAAACATATCGGCAAAAATCGTTTCTGTCGCACCGTAAATGCGACAATCTAAGGGGTTGATTGCGACAA
>JAKAEE010000110.1:3096-6617 GCA_021820065.1 Bacteroidota bacterium
AAAACGCACGATGACGATTTGATAAAGGATGTTCAGCAATTCATCGAGAATCACTTCAAAGAAAAACTTACCGTTGATCAACTCTCGGAAAAATTCCAAATTGGGCGCAGAACTTTTGAACGGAGATTTAAGAAAGCAACTTTCAATTCGATTGTGGAATACATTCAGCGCGTTAAAGTTGAAGCCGCAAAGAAACAGTTGGAAGCCGGACGGAAAACCGTTACCGAAGTTATGTTCGATGTAGGCTATACCGACACAAAAGCGTTCAGAGATGTATTCAAAAAAATTGCGGGCGTATCGCCGGTTGAATACCGGAACAAGTTTAACCTCAACGCCGTCAACTGATCCCGCCGCAAATAAACGTTGACAAGAATTTTCTTTTCTGCTAAGTTCAAACAGTCCAAAGAACTTCTTTAATCCTCCAAAGGCGGACTAACGCTGGGGCAATTAGTTTTATAGATTTCAAACAAAGAATATAGATTTTCCTTTTTTCTCATAGACTAAAAATTTTGATAAACAACAACAGCCATGAGTATCTTCTGGCGGGATAATTTAATAGTTAACTGGGGGTCAATAATTGAAAGATGAGATATATGAAACAATATCTTTTTCCTCCTAGTGTGATTCTTTTATTAATTGCTTTTGCAAGCTGTAATGACAGATATCCTGTCGCGCCAGAGATCTCACAACTTTACGGAACTTGGCAATGGCTCAGATCAGTTGGCGGCATAATGGGTGAAGTTCGTACTCCTAAGTCCACCGGCCACACCGGCAAGGCGATATTTCACTTTGATGGTACTGTTGCTTTCTATCGGGATGATATTCTAGTAGAACAATACCGATATACGATAACCAGAGAAAAGCTGTATCCAAATGCCCAAGAGGCTTTAATTATTGAATTCCTGGGTGCGCCAGCTCCATCAAACAAGCAAACTATCTCGTATCAAGGTGTAGACACACTTTTTCTCAGTGATCTTTGCATGGATTGCTATCAGCACACCTACGCTCGCATCAAGCAATAAAACTCAACTGCCAGCTAGTTCGTTCTTTAAACCGCCTCTTTGATTCGGTTAGCAGATGTTAAATTAAGTTAGGTTAACAAAAATTAGTTGCTCTTTGAAGTAGGTCAAAAGAAAAATAAATAACTAATTAGGCTCGTGGTAAAAAAATTAGTTTATTTTCGATCTTACAGCTTGAAAGAAGGGATCTCGTGACAGCTCAATTCATAAAAACAAAACGTGGAGTGACAAATGAACAAAGTATTCCTGTTCGGGAAGACTGTTGAAGGTTACAGCATTCCCGTATTGAACGAACGCGAAATAAGCGCCATTGCATGACGCATATTGATTGCTTTTTTTAATTTTCGGGTGGATTCTATATTGGAAGATGAAACATGTTCGGTATTCACTAAACACACCCCATCATTTGCAAGATTATTAATTGTTCAAATGTGTAACAAGTAATAACTCTTCAACTTTACGTCCAAAAAAGTCCAAATGGAAAAACAAGTCCGCAGCATGGATCAAAAAACTCAAAAAGCACACTGCGGACTTATGAAATAATTTTACAACTATCACTTTTGCCGGTTGTTGTATTCCTCAACCGCAAGTTTTTCCAAAGACGATTTCATTTCCTTCGGAAGAATCACCGAATCATAATATTTTCCGTCTTTGCCCTTGTCGTTTGGCGCGGAAATAAATAAACCGTTGGCGCCGCTGACAAGACGAAATCCTTTGATTACAATTTCGTCGTCGGTTTGCATATCAAAGAATGCCGCGACTTTTCCGCTCCCGGCATTAGACAATGGAACCATACGAACTACTTTCATTCTACCCTCCTGATTAATGGTTGGTGTTTGATTAATTAGTACAATCATTTATGATTGGTACCCAAAATCGAACCCATTAGAATGCAACCCTCTGTGCATCACTTCATTACGGCAAAACAGTGATTGCGGATTTTTGCCCGTGAACAAAAAAATTAAAATGAGAGACGTTGAAAAAAAAGGAATCCGGAAAAGGAAATTATCGACGGAGTAAGGTGAAGCTGAGAGATTCATGTTTCCCCCATTTTGTTATTGTTACTGTGTAAAATATAAAAATATCGGTTCTGTCCAAATACTTTTTTCATTCCTAGTTCGCTTTTTTGTTGTACTGCAAGCAAAACCGCTAAAAATATCAAATAATAAACTTTCTTAATTAATATATTTGCAAACAAACTTTGAAAGAAGGTATTTCCTAAATTGATTTTACCCGGGATCAAGAATAAAATAATAAACGAAAAAACTTTCATAATTATTGCCAGCCTTGTTGTTGGAATTCTTTCGGGATTAGCTTCAGTTGTATTGAAAAACACTGTCCGTTTTTTCCATACGATCACACAAGATATGCCACAGAATCTTCCATCTGAGATTCTCAAATTTTTTCTGCCGCTTATCGGTATTCTTCTTTCGGTTTTTTTCGTTCGCGCATTCTTAAAGGGCAAGATAACACCGGGTCTTAGCAACATAATTTATTCAATTGTAAGACGCGCATCAGATTTGCCCGCGAAGAAAACTTATTCGCATCTAATTACCAGCGCGTTCACAGTAGGATTCGGAGGATCGGTCGGACTGGAAGCCCCAATAGTTGTTACAGGCGCGGCAATCGGCTCCAATGTTGCAAAGAAATTCAAATTGAATTATCAGGTTAGAACTTTGCTTCTCGCGTGCGGTTCGGCTGCCGGAATAAGTTCTATCTTTAACAGTCCGATTGCAGGTGTAATTTTTGCGTTTGAAGTTTTGCTTCCGGATTTATCAATTCCATATTTTATTCCGCTGCTTATCTCTTCCGCCACCGCCGCAGTCTTGTCGAAATTTTTATACAGCGGACAATTGTTTTTTCTTGTTACCGTAGGATGGAAGTTCTCCGCAATACCGTACTATATATTATTGGGAATATTATGCGGATTTATATCTCTCTATATGATCAGGACAACACTTTACATCGAACGATATTTCCATCATGAGAAAAGAGTTTATCTGAAAGCAATTTTGGGCGGACTTGTTTTGTGCGCTTTGATTTTTGTTCTGCCGCCTTTGTTTGGCGAAGGTTACAATACCGTTACAGAACTTTTGGTTCTCAATTATCACAGTTTGTTCGCCAACGGTGTCTATTCAAATTTCGGAACGAACGATGTTTTGGTTTTACTGATTGTGTTTCTATCCATTCTTATAAAGCCAATTGCAACATCCGTAACACTTGGCTCCGGCGGTAATGGTGGAATTATCGCGCCTTCGCTAATTACCGGTGCGCTTGTTGGATTTTTTATGGCTCATCTAACCGGTTTGCTGCATATCGCCCAACTTAACCATGTAAACTTTATTGCTGTTGGAATGGCGGGAATTCTTAGCGGGGTAATTCATGCGCCGTTAACGGGAATCTTTTTAATTGCAGAAATTACCGGCGGTTACGTTTTGATTGTGCCTCTCATGATTGTTTCGGCGATTTCATATTTTATTTCACGTCATTTTCAAACTTACT
>JAKAEE010000033.1 GCA_021820065.1 Bacteroidota bacterium
CGCGTATTGCAAGTCAATCACAAGTTGAAGCAAACATTGCTGGTACTATTAAGTTTGATAGAATTAATTATGTAGAGAAAACGGATTTCTTCGGAAAAGTAAAAGTTGTAATTGGCCGTCGTGGATCCATTGGAATTTTTGATGAAGATAATAGACAGATAAAGAAATTTGAAATTCCATACGGCGCCGAATTGATGGTGAATGAAGATCAAGAGGTGAAAAAAGGACAACCGCTTTACAACCACGATCCTTATAACTCTGTAATCGTTTCGGACGTTGGCGGAAAAGTTTCATTTGTCGATTTGCTTGACAACATCACATTGCAGCAGGTTGCCGATGAACAGACTGGCCACGTTCAGAAAGTTGTTATTGAATCTAAAGATAAAACCTTAACCCCGAGTATTTTGGTAAAAGACGGCAAGGGTAATGAAAAGGTATTTAATATTCCGACAAGAGCTTATTTGAATGTTGAAGAAGGCGAAGAAATTCAACCTGGTATGATTCTGGCGAAAATATCCAAGTCATCTTCAAAATCGCGCGACATTACCGGCGGTCTGCCGAGAGTAACAGAATTATTTGAAGCTCGTAGCCCGCATGATCCAGCTGTTGTTTCCGAAATTGAAGGTAAGGTAAAATTTGGTGCGCGTAAAAAAGGTTCAAGAGAAATCATTATTGAATCGTTTGACGGTTCTGTCCAAAAAGTTTACAACGTACCTTACGGCAAGCATATTCTTGTTCAGGAAAATGATGAGATACCTGCCGGCGAAAAAATTACCGACGGTCCAATTGACCCGCATGATATTTTGAAAATAAAAGGTACGAACGCTGTTCAAGAATATTTGGTTAACGAAATTCAGGATGTTTATCGTTTGCAAGGTGTTAAAATCAATGATAAACATATTGAAGTAATCGTTCGACAAATGTTGCAGAAGCTCCAAGTAATTTCTGCAGGCGATACAATCTTTATAGAAGAGGACTTGGTAGATAGAAACAAATTCATCGAAGAAAATGAAAAAGTAAAACAGATGGTTTTTATCACAGATCCGGGTCAGTCAAAATTCAAAGTTGCGCAGTTGATTACTAAAGCAAAGTATAGAGAAGTCAATGCCGACCTAACAAGAAAAGGAAAGAAAACTGTTAAGACACGGGATGCTGAACCGGCTACCTTCGATAATATTTTGCTTGGTATTACACACGCTGCCTTATCAACCGAAAGCTTTATTTCTGCCGCTTCTTTCCAAGAAACAACAAAAGTACTAACTAATGCTGCAACAGAAGCTAGAGTAGATACTTTAATTGGTCTGAAAGAAAACGTTGTTATGGGACATTTAATACCAGCAGGTACTGGGCTAAAGAAATATCGGGAAATCATTTTGACCGGTGAGGAAGAAATAGTTGAGCCAACAAAAGTCGAAGTAGAAGAGAAAGAATCAGTTTAAAGAAATATTTTGTAAAAATATTATATAGCATTTCTTGACAATTCAGGCTATAATAAATAAATTTGAAGTCTGAATTTTTATAAAAAATAATAACAGTGGAGGATTTACGTGCCAACGATAAACCAGTTGGTGAGAAAAGGAAGAGTGGTTGTAACATCTAAGAATAAAGCTCCTGCTTTAGATGCATGCCCCCAGAAAAGAGGAGTATGCACCAGAGTTTACACAACGACTCCAAAGAAACCGAACTCAGCATTAAGAAAAGTAGCCCGTGTTCGTCTAACAAACGGCATAGAAGTTACGGCGTATATTCCTGGTGAAGGGCACAACCTCCAAGAACACTCTATAGTTCTTATTAGAGGCGGAAGAGTGAAAGATTTACCGGGTGTTCGTTATCATATTATCCGCGGAACACTTGATACAAGCGGAGTTGAAGAAAGAAAAAAAGGTCGTTCTAAATACGGTACTAAAAAACCAAAAGCCAAATAATTTGATATGAGAAAGAAAAG
The DNA here is from genome assembly GCA_021820065.1 of Bacteroidota bacterium. GTDB lineage: Bacteria > Bacteroidota > Ignavibacteria > Ignavibacteriales > Melioribacteraceae > Fen-1258. The sequence goes on from JAKAEE010000033.1 coordinate 1,946, forward strand.
AGCAGAAAAGAAATATTTGAAGCCGGATCCAAAGTACAAAGATATTTTGGTTTCGAAGTTTATTAATTACATTATGTGGAGCGGCAAGAAATCAACGGCGCGTACTATCGTATATGAAAGCTTCGATCTCATCGAGCAAAAAACGAAAAAACCAGCTTTGGAAATTTTCAAAAAAGCTGTTCAGAATGTTCAGCCTCTGGTAGAAGTTAGAAGCAGACGAGTTGGCGGTGCCACATATCAAGTTCCTATGGAAGTGAGACCAGAAAGAAGAACTGCCTTGGCTTTCCGGTGGATCAAAACGTACGCTCGTGATAGAAAAGATAAATCCATGGCGTTGAAAGTTGCAGCTGAATTAATGGCTGCCGCTAACGGTGATGGCTCGGCTGTAAAAAAGAAAGATGATACTCACAGGATGGCTGAAGCAAACAAGGCATTCGCACATTTTAAATGGTAAGAAGAAAGGTACTGTAAGTTAGATGTCAGAAAAACGTGTTGAAATAAATAGAGTTAGAAACATTGGTATTATGGCTCATATAGATGCCGGTAAGACTACAACTACCGAGCGTATTCTATATTATACCGGCAAGCTTCATCGGATGGGAGAAGTTCACGATGGTGCTGCTACGATGGACTGGATGGAACAGGAAAAGGAACGCGGTATTACAATTACAAGTGCTGCAACTACCACATTTTGGCGAGACCATCAAATTAATATAATTGATACTCCTGGACACGTAGATTTTACTGTTGAAGTTGAAAGATCGTTAAGAGTTTTAGATGGCGCTATTGCATTGTTCTGCGCTGTTGGTGGTGTAGAACCACAATCAGAAACAGTATGGAGACAAGCTGATAAATACGGTGTCCCGAGAATTGCTTTTGTAAACAAGATGGATAGAATCGGCGCGGATTTTTATAATGCTGTACAAATGATGAAAGAGAAATTAGGCGCTCACGCTGTACCGATTACTTTACCTGTTGGTGAAGGAGATTTGTTTAGAGGAATTATTGATTTGATGACGATGCGAGCGATAATGTTTAATGAGGAATCATTAGGGACAACTTTTGAAGAAGTGGATATCCCCGCGGACCTTCAAACGATTGCACAAAAGTTTAGAACACAAATGCTCGAAGCTGTATCCGATGTAGATGATACTCTTTTGGAAAAATATCTTGAGGGAAAAGAGATTTCAACTGCTGAAATTCAAAAAGTTTTAAGAGAAGCAACCATACAGTTAAAAATTATTCCGGTATTATGCGGTTCCTCTTTCAAGAATAAAGGAGTACAGCAATTACTTGATGCAGTTGTAGATTTTCTGCCTTCACCATTTGATCTTGGAAGTCTTGTTGCGCATCATATTCATAAGAATGATCATATTGAAAGAAAAATTGATCCGAAAGAAAAGTTTGCCGCACTTGCATTCAAGATTATGACAGATCCTTATGTCGGCAAGTTAACATTCATTCGCGTTTATACAGGCACATTGAAAGCGGGTTCATACATTTACAATTCAGTATCCGATAGGAAAGAACGAGTCGCTCGTGTTTTGGAAATGCATGCGAACACACGTGAAGATCTGGATGAAATTCGAGTTGGAGATATTGCTGCAGTTGTTGGCCTTAAGCACACGAGAACTGGCGACACACTTTGTACGGAAGAAGATGCTATAATTCTAGAAAAGATGGCGTTCCCGGAACCGGTTATTCAGATTGCTATTGAACCGAAAACAAAAGCTGATCAGGATAAACTTTCTGACGCACTAGCAAAACTTTCTGATGAGGATCCGACTTTCAAAGTGAAAGTTGACGATGAAACGGGACAGACATTAATCAGTGGAATGGGTGAACTTCATCTTGAGATTCTTGTTGATAGAATGAAGAGAGAGTTTAAGGTTGAAGCAAACGTTGGCAAACCACAGGTTGCATACAGAGAAACAATTAGCAAAGCTGTTCAGAGTGAAGGTAAATTTATTAAGCAGTCCGGCGGTCGTGGTAAATACGGACACGTTTGGATAGAGCTTTCGCCAAACGAACCTGGCAAAGGATTCGAATTTGAGAACGGAATTGTTGGCGGTGTGGTACCAAAAGAATATATCAATCCTGTAATGCATGGTTTACAAGAAGCAATGCGTAATGGTGTATTGGCTGGTTATCCTGTAGTTGATATTAAAGCAAGATTGTACGACGGATCATATCACGATGTTGATTCGGATGAAATTTCGTTTAAGGTTGCTGCTTCTATTGCATTCAAACAAGGTGCATTAAAAGCCGGACCAATATTGCTTGAACCAATGATGAGCGTAGAAGTAATTACACCGGAAGAATATCTTGGCGATGTAATGGGCGATCTCAATTCACGAAGAGGTAAAATTGAAGGATTCACATCAAGAAGAGACGCACAAGTAATTAAAGCTATGGTTCCGCTTGCACAAATGTTTGGTTATGCAACAACTTTGCGTTCCATGACTCAAGGACGCGCAATCTACTCTATGCAATTTTCACATTATTCAGAAGTACCAAAATCTGTTGCTGAAGAAATTACTGAAAAAGCACAAGTTAAGAAATCAGTTGAATCTTATTAGAATATAAATTAACAACAAAGAGAATAAACAAAGAGGAGAATAGTTAGATGGCAAAAGAAAAATTTGATCGTAGTAAACCTCACGTCAATATTGGTACTATTGGACACGTTGACCATGGTAAAACTACTCTTACAGCTGCCATCACCATGGGCTTAGCAAAAAAAGGTTTATCGCAAGTAAGAACATTCGACAGTATTGATAATGCCCCTGAAGAAAGAGAAAGAGGTATTACAATTGCAACTGCTCACGTTGAATATTCAACAGCAAACAGACACTATGCTCACGTTGACTGTCCTGGTCACGCTGACTACGTAAAGAACATGATCACCGGTGCTGCCCAAATGGATGGTGCAATATTGGTTGTTGCTGCTACCGATGGTCCGATGCCTCAAACACGCGAGCACATTCTTTTAGCAAGACAAGTCGGTGTTCCGAGAATTGTTGTATTCTTAAATAAAGTTGATATGATGGACGATCAAGAGTTGATCGATTTAGTTGAAATGGAATTGAGAGAGTTGTTAACCAAATACGAATTCCCGGGAAATGATATTCCGATTATTCGTGGTTCCGCTCTGAAAGCATTGGAAGCCGGTACATCAGACGCTCCTCCAACAGATGAAAGATACAATTGCATCTGGCAATTAATGGATGCTGTTGATAGCTATGTTCCTGTTCCTGAAAGAAGCGTTGATAAACCATTCTTGATGCCGGTTGAAGACGTATTCTCGATTACCGGTCGCGGTACAGTTGCTACTGGTAGAGTTGAAAGAGGAACTTGCAAACTTAACGAAGAAGTTGAATTGATTGGTCTCGGCGCTCACAAGAAAACAGTTATCACCGGTATCGAAATGTTCCGTAAAGAACTTGATTCAGCTATTGCTGGTGACAACGCCGGTCTTCTCTTAAGAGGTGTTGACAAAACTGAAATTGAAAGAGGAATGGTTCTTGCAAAAACCGGTTCGATTACTCCTCACAAAGTTTTTGAAGGAAAGGTTTACATTCTTTCAAAAGAAGAAGGCGGCCGTCATACACCATTCTTTAACGGTTATAGACCGCAGTTTTATTTTAGAACAACGGACGTTACAGGTATTGCTACATTACCGGAAGGAACCGAAATGGTTATGCCTGGTGATAGCGTTTCACTGAAAATTGCGTTGATTTCCGAAATCGCGATGGAAGAAGGTTTGAAATTCGCTATTCGCGAAGGCGGAAGAACTGTTGGTGCTGGTTTCGTAACAAAAATTATTGAGTAAAATAAAATGACATAGAAGGGAAAGACCCGCCTAAGGCGGGTTTCCCTTCGTTTTGTCTAATCAAGAAGTGATTGATTTTCACAAGGAGATAGGTAAAAGTGCCTGGTCAGAAAATTAGAATAAAGTTGAAATCTTACGATCATATTCTTATTGATAAGTCAACTGAGAAAATTATTAAAACCGTAAAGAGTACCGGAGCGGTTGTTTCTGGACCGATTCCGTTGCCGACAAAAAGAACCGTCTTCACTGTTCTAAGATCTCCTCACGTTGATAAAAAATCCAGAGAACAATTTGAGATCAGAGCTCATAAAAGAATTATTGATATTCATAACTCCAACAACAAAACAGTCGATGCTTTGAGCAAGTTAGAAATTCCTGCCGGTGTCGATATCGAGATTAAGTTATAGGGACAATGAAATGCCTGGCTTGTTAGCAAAAAAATTAGGAATGACGAATATATTTTCTGAGGACGGTCAGATTATTCCTGTTACCGTTTTGGAAGTTGGTCCTTGCAACGTTTACGCTGTTAAGACCAAAGAAAAAGACGGTTACGAAGCCATTCAACTTGGTTTCGGACAGAAGAAAGAAAAGAGAACCGGAAAACCTCAGCTTGAATATTTCAAAAAGCATGGATTGAAAGCTCCGCAAGTACTTAAAGAATTCAAGAATTATGATGCGGCGCAATACAAAATCGGCGATGAATTGAAAGCCGACCTTTTTCAAATCGGCGATAAAGTAAAAGTCTCCGGCAAGAGTAAAGGAAAAGGTTTTCAAGGTGTTATGAGAAGACACAACTTTGGCGGTGTCGGTGGAACTACTCACGGTCAAAGCGATAGATTAAGAGCGCCGGGTTCTGTTGGTGCGAGTTCGTATCCTTCAAGAGTTTTTAAAGGTCAGCGCATGGCTGGAAGAATGGGATATGAAAACAGAACGATTTCAAGTTTAAAAGTAGTAAAGGTTATTGCAGATAAAAATATTGTAATGGTAAAAGGAGCGGTTCCAGGCTCCATTAATTCAATTGTTGAGATCAACAAATAATTTTTGATGAAGATGAAATTAGAAGTTTATAAAAAAGACGGAACAAAATCGGGCGAGAGTGTAGAACTTTCCAAAGATATTTTTGAAATCGAACCGAACGATCACGTTCTTTACTTGGCAGTTAAAGCATATCTTGCAAATCAGCGTCAAGGTACACACAAAGCCAAAGAGAGAAGTGAAGTAAGCGGCGGCGGTAAAAAACCCTGGAGACAAAAAGGTCGTGGCGGTGCTCGTGCGGGTACAACGCGTTCTCCGCTTTGGGTTGGCGGTGGTTCAATCTTCGGTCCTAAACCGAGAGATTATAGACAAAAATTGAACAAGAAAGTTGTAAGTCTTGCAAGAAAGTCTGCGCTATCGTACAAAGCAAAAGCAAATCAAATTGTTCTTGTTGAAGATTTTAGCTTTGAATCTCCAAAGACAAAAGATTTTGTTTTGATGCTAGACGCACTCAAAGTTAAAGGCAAAAAGACTTTGTTTCTTACAAACGGACATCAGGAAAATGTTTACAAATCCGGCAGAAACGTTCCAAGAGTAAATATAGTTGAAGCAAACAAAGCATCTGCATACGATCTGCTGAACAATCAGGTACTCTTGATGCAGAAGAGCGCAGTAAATCTTTTAGAAAGCACAATTAATTAAATCGGCTAAGAAATGAAAAGTGTTCTAATACGACCCTTAATAACTGAAAAGATGACCGGTATCAGCGAAAAACATTCCGCGAAATATGGATTTGTTGTAGAGGTTGATGCCAACAAGATAGAAATCGCAAAAGCTGTTAAAACAAAATTTAATGTCGATGTGATTTCGGTTAACACAATTCGATACAAAGGAAAAGAAAAAACTCAGTTCACCAAGAAAGGAAGATTTTCGGGTAGAACACCAAAGTTTAAGAAAGCAATTGTTACCTTGAAGGAAGGTCAAACAATAGATATTCTAGGTCAAGCATAGTTCGAATCGGAGCTCAAGTTAAATGGCAATTAGAAAATTAAAACCAAATACCCCCGGAACAAGATTCATGTCTATCTCTTCATTTGAAGAGATAACCAAAACGAGTCCGGAAAAATCTTTAACTTTTTCGCTTAAGAAATCCGGCGGAAGAAATAATCTTGGCAGAGTAACTGCGCGTCATAGAGGCGGCGGTCATAAACAGCTTTACAGAATTATTGATTTTAAACGGGACAAAGTCGGCATTCCGGCAAAAGTTTTTTCAATCGAATACGATCCGAATAGAACATCAAGAATTGCACTGCTTCACTATGCAGACGGAGAGAAGAGATATATTATTGCACCCGACGGATTGAAAGTCGGCGATGAACTGACGTCAGGCAGCGGTGTTGAAATTAAAGTTGGCAACGCATTACCGTTAAAAGAAATTCCGCTTGCAAGTTTTGTTCACAACGTTGAAATGAAACCCGGCAAAGGCGGTCAGTTAGGTCGTTCAGCAGGCGCTTCGTTACAGTTGATGGCTAAAGAAGGAAATTATGCACAGTTGAAGATGCCTTCAGGTGAAGTTAGAATGATTCAATTAGATTGTATGGCTACTTACGGTTCAGTTGGTAATGCCGATCATGAGAACATAAGTCTCGGCAAAGCTGGAAGAAGCAGATGGCTCGGTATTCGTCCGGCAAGCCGCGGTGTTGCTAAGAACCCAGTAGATCACCCGATGGGTGGTGGCGAAGGTAAAACTTCCGGCGGCGGTCATCCGGTTTCTCCGTGGGGACAAAAAGCCAAAGGTTTGAAAACTAGGAAGAAGAAAAATCCAACAAGTAAACTTATTGTTAAAAGAAGAAAATAGTTAGAGTAAATTATGCCAAGATCAGTTAAAAAGGGTCCTTTCATCGATATCAAATTGTTGAAAAAGATTCGTACACTTAACGAAACAAATCAGAAAAAAATTATTAAAACTTGGTCGCGTACAAGTACTATATCTCCGGAATTTGTTGGACATACGGTTGCAGTACACAACGGCAACAAGATGATCCCGGTTTATATTTCGGAAAATATGGTTGGTCACAAACTTGGTGAGTTTGCGCCGACAAGAATTTTCCGCGGTCATCCGGGTACCAAAGCAGAAAAAGCTACTAAAGTTATTAAGCCAGCTTGAGGATAGATAATGGAAGCTAAAGCAACTCACAAATACATTGGAACATCGCCGCGCAAAATGCGTTTGGTCGTTGATCTGATTAGAGGCAAATCGGTAGATCAGGCAATTGAGATTTTGCACTTTTCTCCTAAGCATTCTTCTAAAGATGCAGAGAAAGTTTTAAGATCAGCAGTTTCCAATTTGATGAACAAAGATGAAAATAATAAGCATGAAGTAATGGACCTTTTCGTGAAAGAAGCATTTGTTAATGGCGGTCCAACTTTGAAAAGAATTTCCCCTGCGCCAATGGGTAGGGCATACAGAATAAGAAAAAGATCAAATCACGTAACAGTTGTTGTTGCGACAAAAAAGTAATCGGAGGAAGTTTTGGGTCAAAAGACTAATCCAATCGGTTTTAGAGTAGGCATCATTAGAGGATGGGAATCGAACTGGTACGAAAACAAAAGTTATTCTACCAAACTTATTGAAGACAAAAAGTTAAGAACTTATATCAAGAAACGACTTCTTAATGCCGGTATTTCTTCAATAGTTATTGATAGGACTTCCAAGAATATTATTCTTTCAATTCATACTTCAAGACCTGGTGTTGTAATTGGCAAGAGCGGAAAAGAAATTGCACAGATCGAAGAGGAATTGAGAAAACTGACCGATAAGGAAGTTAAAATTCAAATTACAGAAATCAAAAGACCAGAGCTTGACGCTTACTTAGTTGCAGAAAACATTACAAAGCAAATTGAAGGAAGAGTTTCTTTCAGAAGAGCCATGAAACAATCAATTACATCTGCTATGAGGATGGGCGCTGAAGGAATTAGAATTATGTGTGCCGGAAGATTAGCCGGTTCGGAAATGGCTCGTACCGAACAATATAAAGAAGGAAGAATTCCGCTGCATACATTGCGCGCGGATATAGATTACGCAACTGCAACCGCACATACAATTTACGGTTCTATCGGCGTTAAAGTGTGGATCTGCCGCGGAGAAATTTTAGGTAAACGTTCAACCGAGTAATGAAGCCCGCTTCGTGCGGATAAATTTGAGGAGTTTTTTTCATGTTAATGCCCAAAAGAGTAAAATATCGTAAAGCACATAGAGGCAGAAGAGCCGGCAAAGCTACACGAGGCTTCACGATTAGTTTCGGTGATTACGGTTTGAAAGCTTTGGAACCGGCATGGATTACGAGCAGACAAATCGAAGCTTGCCGTGTTGCGTTGTCGCGTCAAATGAAGAGAGACGGAAAAGTTTGGATTAGAATCTTCCCAGATAAACCGGTAACCAAGAAACCTCTCGAAACAAGAATGGGTAAAGGTAAAGGTGCGCCGGAGTTTTGGGTTGCAGTAGTTAAACCGGGTACAATCATGTTTGAAATCGGCGGTGTAGATAAAGCTACGGCTCAAGAATCATTAAGACTTGCGTCGCACAAATTGCCGATTAAAACAAAAATTGCTCAGAGACCTGACTTAGAATCATAAAAGGATTTGAATTACTATGAAGATTTTTCAAATAAAGGAAATGGCTACAGAGGAAATCAAGAAAAGAATTCTTGAAGAACAAAAGAACCTCATAGACTTAAAATTTCAGCAGGAATTAAAAAACCTGACTAACACAGCAAAGTTACGTTTGACGAGAAGAGACATAGCAAAAATGAAAACAGTTTTAAAAGAAAGACAGATGCAAGAAGCGAAAACCTCAAAGGATAATAAATAAGGAGTAGTCGATTTCCTATGGAGAAAAGAAGTTTAAGAAAGACAAAGGTTGGTACTGTTGTCAGCAATAAGATGAGCAAAAGCGTAATTGTTTCTATTGAAAGACGTGTTGCGCATCCGTTGTACAAAAAATATTTCAAGAAGACAACAAAACTGATGGCTCACGATGAGAAGAATGAATGCGGTCTGGGTGACGTTGTAAAAATTATGGAAACCCGTCCTATGAGTAAAAGAAAAAAATGGCGTTTAGTAGAAATTGTTGAAAAAGCCAAGTAAAAAAAGCTTGCCTGCCGGCAGGCGGGTTTGACGAGGAGCAGATAAATCATGGTACAAGAAGAAACAAATTTAGTTGTAGCGGATAATTCGGGTGCTAAAAAAGTCCGCTGCATTAGAGTGCTTGGCGGAAGCAGTCGCCGGTATGCCAGCGTTGGCGATGTTATAGTTGTTAGTGTTAAGACTGCAATTCCGGGCGGCGGTGTAAAGAAGGGCGAAGTTAGCCGCGCAGTTGTTGTGAGGACAAAAAAAGAAGTTAGAAGAAACGACGGTTCATATATCCGCTTTGATGAGAACGCAGCTGTGTTGTTAAATGCTCAGGGCGAACCGAGAGGAACGCGTATCTTCGGTCCTGTTGCTCGCGAACTTAGAGACAAAAAATTCATGAAGATTATTTCTCTGGCTCCAGAGGTATTATAAGGATTGCTGAAATGAAGATTAGAAAAAACGATAACGTAATTGTAATTGCCGGAAACAACAGAGGAAAAACCGGAAAAGTTTTGAAAGTGTTTCCCCAAATAAACCGTGTGATTGTTGAAGGTGTGAATCTACGCAAGAGACACACAAAGCCGAATCAAAAAAGTCCTCAGGGCGGCATTGTTGAAAAGGAAGCTCCTATTCATGTTTCCAACATTATGATTGTCGATCCGAAGACAAACGAAGCAACAAGAATCGGCGCAAAAATTATTATAGATGAAAAAACAGGCAGGAAAAAGAGCGCAAGAATAAGCAAATCAAGCAACGAGATGCTTGGTTAATAAATTCGCGTAAGGCGGAAAAATTTTAAGGATACAGAATCACGATGGCAAAAGAACAAAAACAGACTAAAGAAAAGAAACCTAAAGCTGGTGAAGAAAAAGCTGCGGCACCAAAGGCAGTCGAAGAAAAAATTCCTGCCCGGTTGAAAGAAAAATATTCCAAAGAAATTGTTCAGAAGCTTAAAGAGCAATTTGGTTACTCAAGCGTAATGCAAGTACCGCGTCTTTCTAAAATTGTTATCAACATGGGTGTCGGTCAAGCAACGCAAGATCCTAAAATTTTGGATGAAGCTGTAAGAGATTTGGAAGCGATCACCGGTCAGAAGGTATCAGTTCGCATTGCAAAAAAAGCTATCTCCAATTTCAAATTACGGGAAGGAATGAAGATTGGTGCTAAAGTTACTTTGCGAAGAGAAATTATGTACGAATTTCTAGACCGGTTTATTTCGTTGGCGCTGCCGCGTGTGCGCGATTTCCGCGGTGTGCCTGACAAATCATTTGATGGACGCGGCAATTACACGCTCGGTTTGAAAGAACAAATTATCTTCCCGGAAATTAATGTTGATAAAGTAACGAAGATTTTGGGAATGGATATTACTTTTGTAACAACTGCCAAGACCGATAAAGAAGCATACGAGCTGCTCAATGCTTTCGGTATGCCGTTCAGAAAAAAAGAAATTAACTAAAGGGAAATCATGGCAAGAAAAGGTTTATTAGCACGCGAAGAGAAAAAAAGAAGACTCAATGCTAAGTATGCCCGGATTCGAAAAGAGTTAAAAGAAAAAGGCGACTATGATGCTCTTCAGCTGCTTCCTAAAAATTCATCGTCAACCCGTTTGCATAACAGATGCAAAATGACAGGAAGACCAAGAGCATATTATAGAAAATTTGGAGTTTCACGTTTAGTGCTTAGAGAAATGGCTCTGCGTGGTGAAATTCCTGGACTTAAAAAAGCAAGTTGGTAATTGAAGGAGAAATGTAAATGCCTGCTACCGATCCGATATCAGATTTTTTAACTAGAACAAGAAATGCTGTTAAAGCAAGAAAGAAATTTGTTGATATTCCTTCTTCGAAAATGAAAGTTGGTTTAGCTGAAATTTTAAAAGCCAACAAATTCATTAGAGACTTTAACGTTGTTGAAGATAACAAACAGAATGTTCTTCGTCTCCATCTTCAATATGTTGGCGGAGTTCCTTCAATAACGGGAATTAGAAGAATATCCACACCGGGATTAAGAAGATATGTTAACAAAGATCAAATTCCGCGTGTGTTGAATGGGCTTGGCATTGCAATTCTTTCTACTCCGAAAGGTTTATTAAGTGATAAACAAGCAAAGAAAGATTCTGTTGGCGGCGAAGTAATCTGCCACGTTTGGTAAAAAATTTACGAGGTAAATAATAGTGTCACGTATAGGTAGAAAACCAATAGTTATTAAAGACTTCACGGTGAGCAAAACCGATGGCGTTATAAAAGTAAAAGGCAAACTTGGCGAGTTGCAAATGAAAATTCATCCGAATATCACTGTTGATATTCAGAAGGAAGAAATTGTTGTAACGCGACCGGATGATTCAAAAGAGAACCGCGCTTTGCACGGATTAACCAGGGCGTTGATTAATAACATGGTTAAAGGTGTTACAGAAGGTTATTCGAAATCGCTGGATATAGTTGGTGTAGGTTACAAAGCCGAATCCAAAGGTGAAACCGTTTTGTTTACTGTCGGTTATTCGCACCCAATTCTTTTTATGCCTCCGGCAGGAATTAAAATTGAAGTGCCGGCGCCGACACAATTAAAAATTTCCGGTAGCGATAAAGAGTTGGTTGGAATGATTGCCGCAAAAATTAGATCATTCAGAAAACCGGAACCGTACAAAGGCAAAGGAATTAAGTACTCAGACGAACGTATTGTTCGTAAAGCTGGCAAGACAGCTGGTAAGTAATAGGAGATTTTGAAAATGTTCATCAAAGACAATACAAAAAGAATAACGAAGAAAGAAAGAATACGCAGAAAAGTTTCCGGAACGCCTGAACGTCCGCGTCTGAGTGTCTTCAGAAGTTTAAACAATGTTTATGCTCAATTGATCGACGATATCAGCGGCAAAACATTGCTGGAAGCTTCTTCATTGGCTAAGGAATTGGCGGAAGAAATTAAAAGTTCGAAAGGAAAAGTTTCCAAGAGTAAATTAGTTGGAAAACTTTTAGCCAAAAAAGCATCCGAAAAAGGAATTACATCTGCAGTATTCGATAGAAGCGGTTACAAATATCACGGTAGAATTAAAGCAGTTGCGGACGGTGCACGCGAAGGCGGCATCAAAATATAAAAAAAGTTGGTTTCTTGCCGGGTCGTCTAATGGCAGGACAACGCCCTTTGGAGGCGTCTGTGGAGGTTCGAATCCTCCCTCGGCAGCAAAGGAAAATGAGTTAATAAGTTTGTAAACAAGGGAGCTAAAATTGAATTTTAAGTACAAAAAAGTTTCGGGTCTCGAGAATCTAAAAGAAAAAATTGTTCACATTAACAGAGTTGCAAAAGTTGTTAAAGGCGGTAGAAGATTTAGCTTCAATGCAATTGTTGTTGTTGGTGATAGCAATGGTCACGTTGGTGTCGGTCTTGGCAAAGCGAATGAAGTTACCGATGCAATTTCGAAAGGTGTGGACGACGCGAAAAAAAATGTATATAAAGTGCCTGTTGTTAAAGGAACAATTCCGCATGCCATCATCGGTAAATTCGGCGCGGGAAGAGTTCTTTTGAAACCGGCTACTCCGGGTACGGGATTAATTGCCGGCGGCGGTGTTCGTGCAGTTTTAGAAGCTGCTGGTATTCAAGATATTCTAACAAAGTCTCTCGGTTCTTCAAATCCGCATAACCAGGTTAAAGCAACTCTGGACGCGCTGCTCAATCTTCTTGATGTTAGAGCAATGGCGGTTAAACGCGGTATGAAGGTTACAGAGCTTTTCAATTTGTAATTGAGGATTTAGATGGCAAAGAAAATTAAAATAACTCAGACTGGAAGTGTAATCGATAGACCGGTCCCGCAGAAACTAACAATCAAAGCATTGGGACTCGGAAGACCGAACTATTCAGTTGTTCATAACGACACTCCTCAAATTAGAGGAATGATTAGAAAAGTTTCTCATTTAGTAAAAATAGAAGAAATTGAAGCCTAAGGTGATTAAATGGATATTCTAAGCAATCTTAAACCTGCAAAGGGATCGACTAAAAAAGTTAAAAGAATTGGACGCGGCGAAGGTTCAGGTCACGGCGGAACAGCTACACGTGGTATGAACGGACAAAGATCCAGAGCAGGCGCAAAATACAAAGTTTGGTTTGAAGGCGGTCAGATGCCGCTCCAAAGACGAATTCCTAAGAGAGGATTTCACAGCCCGTTCAAAATTTACTACCAGGTTGTTAACATCGGCAGTTTGCAAAAATTAATTGATGATAAAAAAGTTGAAGACGGAATTATCAACGCAGTATCATTATATAAAAACGGACTCATTTCAAAAGCCGCAGCGCCTTACAAAGTTTTAGGGTCCGGAGAATTAAAAGCAAAATTAAATGTTGAAGCGTACTTATTCAGCGCTTCTGCAAAAGAAAAAATTGAATCTGTTGGCGGAACTATCAAAGAGATTAAATCTTAATGGCTAAAATTCAAGAAACTTTCCGAAACATTTTTAAGATTCATGAATTACGGCAGAGAATTCTTTACACTCTTGCTCTGCTCGTAATTGTAAGAATTGGTTCTCATATTACTCTGCCGGGCATCGATACCGCATTGCTGCATGAAGCCGCAAAGAACAGTACTTCAGATAATCTATTTGGTTTGTACGATTTATTTGTCGGCGGTGCGTTTTCTAATGCTGCAGTTCTTGCGCTTGGAATTATGCCTTACATTTCAGCATCTATTATTTTGCAGATTGCCGGCGCGGTAATTCCTTACTTCCAAAAACTTCAAAGAGAAGGCGAGGAAGGAAGAAAAAAATTAACTCAGTTAACCCGTTATGGGACAGTCGTTATTTCTGCTTTTCAGGCGTGGGGCGTTACAATTCACTTGATGAGCATTCAATCCAATAACGCGCCAATTGTACCTGAAGCGGTTCGCGGAATTATGTGGACAATATCAGCTGTGGCAATTCTTGTCGCCGGTACTATGTTTATCATGTGGATGGGCGAGCAAATTACCGAAAAAGGAATTGGAAACGGTATCTCATTGATAATTTTTATTGGTATCATCAACCGCTTTCCGTTTGCATTACTTGATGAGTACAGATTGATTGCTGCGGGTCAGAGAAACATTGTAATTGAAATCGTCATTCTAGCGTTCATGGTTTTGGTTATTGCAGGAGTTGTAATTGTTACTCAAGGAACGAGAAGAATCCCGGTTCAATATGCTAAACGAGTAGTTGGAAGAAAAGTTTACGGCGGCGTTACTCAGTACATTCCGTTACGAGTTAACACAGCCGGTGTTATGCCGATTATATTTGCACAGTCAATCATGTTTATTCCGGCAACACTTTTTTCGTTCTTCCCAAACAATGAATTTATTGCATCAATAGCCGGTTACTTTAGCTATCAATCATTTACTTATTCATTTATCTATGCTTTGATGATTGTTTTCTTCACATACTTTTATACAGCAATTGCGTTTAATCCTCAGGATGTTGCTGAGAACATGAAGAAGCAGGGCGGATTTATTCCTGGTATTCGTCCGGGCAAACAGACGGCAGATTTTATAGATAATATTTTAACAAAGATTACTCTGCCGGGATCAATATTCTTAGCTATCGTGGCAATACTTCCGGCGTTTGTTTCAAAGTTTGGAGTTTCAGGAAGTTTCGCATCGTTTTTTGGCGGAACAAGCTTGCTGATTGTTGTTGGTGTTGCGCTGGATACATTGCAGCAAGTTGAGTCTCATTTGTTGATGAGGCACTACGACGGTTTTATGAAGGGCAGTAAACTTAAAGGTCGAAGATTCTAGTTTGTTAGATTGTGATATTACTTAAAAGTAAAAAAGAGATAGATTACATACGCGAAAGCTGTCAGATAGTTGCTGAGACTTTACAATTACTTAAGCGTTATGTTAAACCTGGTTTAACGACGATTGAATTAGATAAGATTGCTGAAGATTATATCTTAAGCAATAATGCACGACCCGCGTTCAAAGGATATTCGCAAGCTGGGTCGTTTGATTTTCCAGGTTCTATTTGTTCTTCAATTGATGAAGAGGTTGTTCACGGGATTCCCGGCAACAGAGTTCTAAAAGAAGGCGAGATACTTTCCATTGATGTAGGCGTTGAAAAGAACGGTTATTTCGGAGACGCCGCGTTAACGGTAGCTGTAGGAAAAATTTCGGAAGAAAAACAGAAACTGATGGATGTTACCGAAAAATCTTTGTATCTCGGCATAGAACAAGCCGCAGAAGGTAATCGCTTCGGCGAAGTTTCTTACGCAATACAAACTTATGTCGAGTCGAACGGATTTTCAGTGGTAAGAGATTTATGCGGTCACGGAGTAGGCAAAAATTTGCATGAAGATCCGCAAATACCCAACTACGGCAGAAAGAACACTGGCGCAATTATTAAGAACGGAATGACCTTTGCGATTGAACCGATGATTAACATGGGTTCGTACAAAGTTCATGTTGCAGAAGACGGTTGGACGGTCTTCACTGCCGATGAAAAACCTTCGGCGCATTTTGAACATACTGTTGCTGTGATAGACGGAAAAGCTGAAATACTAACTAAGTGCGGATAGATGGCGAAGCAAGGACCAATAAAAGTTGACGGAGTTGTTACAGAAACATTGCCGAACGCGCATTTTAAAGTTCGTCTTGATAACGGACACGAAATTCTTGCTCACATCTCTGGTAAAATGAGAATGCACTTTATAAAAATTTTGGTCGGTGATAAAGTTGCAATAGAATTGTCACCGTACGATTTGAACAAAGGTAGAATTACATATAGGTACAAATAACGGAGAAGCAATGAAGGTTCGATCATCTGTTAAAAAAATTTGCGAGAACTGTAAGATCATCAAAAGAAAAGGTGTTGTTAGGGTGATCTGCAAGAATCCTAAACACAAACAAAGACAAGGTTAAAACTTAGGAGGTTATAGATTTGGCTCGTATCGCAGGTATAGACTTACCAAAACAAAAAAAAGCTTTCGTCGGTCTGACTTACATTTATGGAATTGGTCAGAAATCCTCAGCGGAAATTCTTTCGAAAGCCGGCGTTAATCCCGATAAAAAAGTTTCGGACTTAACCGAGGAAGAGATTGCAAAAATACGTTCTGTGATGACTTCCGAATACAAAGTTGAAGGTGCATTGCGAAGTGAAGTTCAGCAGAGCATTAAACGATTGATGGATATCGGTTCGTATCGCGGTCTCCGCCACAGAAGAAGTTTGCCGGCAAGAGGTCAACGCACAAGAACCAATTCAAGAACTCGAAAAGGAAAACGTAAAACCGTAGCAGGCAAGAAGAAAGTTGCGGCTAAGAAGTAATTATAAATTTCATTGAGGAGTAAACTTGGCTAAAGTTGTTAAAAAGACAAAAAAGAAAGTTCATGTTGACGCTGTTGGAGTTGCTCACATTAAAGCTTCATTCAACAATGTTATTGTAGCTATTACAGACATTTATGGAAATATAATTTCTTGGTCATCCGCCGGAAAAAACGGTTTTAAAGGATCAAGAAAGAACACACCGTTTGCTGCTCAGGTGACTGCAGAAGCCGCTGCAAAAGAAGCTCACGATTTAGGTTTGAGAAAAGTCGATGTGTTTGTTAAAGGTCCCGGTGCGGGAAGAGAAGCAGCAATTAGAGCATTGAATACAGCAGGATTGGATATTTTGTCGATCAAAGACAAAACACCAATTCCGCATAACGGATGCAGACCACCAAAACGTAGAAGAGTTTAATCAGGAGAAACTTTAGATGGCAAGATACACAGGCCCAAGTTGCAAATTGTGCAGAAGAGAAAAGCAGAAATTATTTTTAAAGGGAGCTAAATGCTTATCCGAAAAATGTCCGCTTGAAAAGAAGAACTATGCGCCAGGTCAGCATGGTTTATCACGAAGGGCGAAATTTTCTGAATATGGCGTTCAGCTCAGAGAAAAACAAAAAGTTAGAAGAATTTACGGATTGCAGGAAGTTCAGTTCCATAATTACTTTGAGACAGCTATCCGTCAAAAAGGTGTTACCGGCGGTAACTTGGTAAAACTTTTGGAACGAAGATTAGATAATACAATTTTCCGTCTTGGTTTTGCTCCTTCCAGAAAATCTGCGCGTCAGTTGGTTCTTCACGGACACTTTACCGTCAATAATCGTATTGTGGATATTCCTTCATTTTCTCTTTCACCAGGCGATCTAATTTCTGTTCGTGAAAAGAGTAAGAAGTTGGATGCGATTCACAATTCGTTAAGAAGAACTAAAGATAACGTTTACAGTTGGTTGTCTATCGATAAAGCAACTCTCTCCGGTACTTTCTTGAACATACCGGAACGAGAAGACATTCCGTTGAATGCAAACGAACAATTAATTGTAGAGTTATATTCTAAGTAATTAAAAATTATAAAGAGGATACTATAAATGAGCTATCCATTCATAAAGATGCCAGATGGTGTTACGCTCGATGAAGCGTTAAGCAATGAAAGATTCGGAAGATTCTTTATTCAACCGTTAGAGAGAGGATTTGCGGTTACACTGGGCAATGGATTAAGAAGAGTTCTGCTTTCATCTCTAACCGGTGCGGCAATCAATGCCATTAAGGTTGAAGGCGTACTGCATGAGTTTTCCACAATACCTGGTGTTGTTGAGGACGTTACTGAAATCATTCTTAGCCTTAAAAAAGTTCGGATGAGAATCATTAACAAGAAAGCAACCGGTTGTGAAATTTCCTTGAGCGGGGCTAAAGAATTTAAAGCCGCCGATATTCAAAAAGCATGTCCAGATATCGAAGTGTTGAATCCCGATCTTCATATAGCGCGTTTGAACGCTGATGCAAAATTGAATATGGAACTTCGTTTTGGATTGGGCAAAGGTTACGTTCCTTCTACCGAACAAAAAATTCCGGAAATGACAATCGGAACTATTCCTATTGATTCAATTTACACCCCGATTGTAAACGTGCGCTATGATGTAGAAAACGTTCGTATCGGCGAAAGAAATGATTTCGAAAAGCTAACGTTAGAAGTTCAAACAGACGGATCTATTACACCGGAAGAAGCAGTTTCTAATTCCGCAAAGATTCTAAAAGATCATGTTCAAATGTTCATCAACTTCGACGCAGAACCGGAAGAAGAAAAAGTTGAAAGCGAGAAAGATGCCGAATCCGAAAGACTAAGAAAGATATTGACAACAAGCGTTGACGATCTCGAACTTAGCGTGCGCTCTCATAATTGTTTGAAAGCTGCGAACATCAAAACGTTATCAGATCTAGTAAAGCGTGATGAAAGCGAAATGCTGAAGTTTAGAAATTTCGGAAGAAAATCTTTAGCCGAATTAATTGAGATCGTTGAAAATTACGGTCTTGAATTCGGTATGGACGTGGAAAAATATTTAAAAGATAAACCAGAAAACAATTAGTTATTCCAGAAGGTTGAAGAATGAGACACAGAGTTAAAGGTAGAAAATTAGGGAGAACATCAAGTCACCGACTTGCAACCTTAAGGGTATTGGCTTCTTCTTTACTAAAGCATAAAAAGATTACTACAACAATTGCTAAAGCAAAAGAGTTAAGAGGTTTTGTTGAACCGCTGATAACAAAAGCAAAAACGGATTCCGTTCACACCAGAAGATATGTTTCAGATCAGATCAAAGATAGAAACATTGTGAAGGAATTGTTTAGTGAAATCGTTACGAAGGTAGGTGATAGACCGGGCGGATATACAAGAGTAGTTCATCTTGGTCAAAGAAAAGGCGACGGTGCGGAATTGGCAATTATAGAACTTGTTGACTTCAGCGGTATTGTAAAACCAAAGTCACCGAAGAAATCCAAAGGTGAAACCGAAACTCCGACTGAAACTGCAGCTGAAACAAAGGCAGAAGAAAAAGCAGAAGAAAAGAAGGAAGCAAAAGCAGCTAAGAAAGCAGCAACAAGAACAAAGAAAGAAACTGCTCCTAAACCGAAAAAAGAAAAAGTGAAGACAACGAGAACGGCAACCCCTAAGACAACACCGCAAAAAAAGGGAAGCTAATTTTTAGTTCATAATTTAGTTTGGAAAGAGTAATCGGTTTCGGTTACTCTTTTTTGTTTATATGAAAAAAATAGAATTTATTAAGTCGGTTTATGATTTAAAAGAAATTCCCAAGCGTGAATTGCCGACTGTTGTGCTCTGCGGACGCTCGAACGTTGGGAAATCTTCATTCATTAATTCTCTTTTCAATACAAAAATTGCTCAGACTTCCTCGCAACCCGGCAAGACAAGATCCATCAATTACTACTTGGTTGAAGAGAAGTTTTATATTGCAGATTTACCAGGTTTCGGATACGCGAAGGTCTCGAAATCTGAACGCGATTCATGGCAGCTGCTTCTCGAAAAATATTTCTCGATCAACAAGCAAATCCAACTGGCTTTCCACTTAGTTGATAGCCGCCATGCGCCCATGCAGCTTGATATTACGCTAAATGAGTTTCTCCGTTCTCGAGATATTTCGTACGTAGTCTTACTGAGCAAATCGGATAAACTGAAGCAGTCGGAACTTGCCCAATCAAAAATACAAGTCAAGAAAACATTCCCGGAAGTTTTGTTCGGAGAGAACTGTTTCTTCTATTCGACGATAAAAGGAACCGGACAAAAAGAAGTATCAAAACTGCTTTCATCGCTCTTCTAAATAGGAAAATTTCTTAAATCTTTCTTATTATTGAATACGGGGTTGGTTGAATTTCAATTCCGTGTTTAATTCTCTTCAAAAGGAAAAGTTGGCTGATGGGAAGTATCGACAAAATAAAAAAACGAATTTTTATTTTCATTTTTATTCCCATCCTTATCGTCATACCGTTTATTACCGATGATCTGATGCTTCGTTTAATTGCTTCGCTGGTTCTCGTGATTTATGTTGCATTCATAATTTTTCTGCGCGACTCCATAACGAAAAATTCTTTGGAAGATGAGGTCGAATCCCGTCCGGATTTGTTTGAAGATGAAAAAGAACCGCCTAGACCAACCGAAAAATTTGATACCGATTCCGGTGAGGATTTTAAAATAATTTCTCCTACGAAAAATATTGAAGTAATTACAGCCGAGAATTTTGGGCCGTCTATAAATCAAGGAAGAAAAGATTTTTTCAAACCGCCGGATTTCAAAAAGAACTTTGAGAAAATCGTTCTTGAAGAATTGCCGGAAGATGTCAATCAAGACGAGCAATTTGGATTCGTGCTGGAAAAAATTTTGAGTGTGGTGAAAGATTCTTTCATGGCGCATACAGCCGCTTTCTTCTGGTATAATAAGAATCGTAAACGGTTAACGTTAGAACGTTTTATTTCCAGCTCTCAGCAGATAACCATGCAAAAGTTTGATCTTGAAGACGATATCCTCGGCAAGATAATTCAGAAGGAAGAACCGGAACTGCTAACCGATATCTCTCCCAATGCTGAGATAGATGTTATCCGTTACTACAGCGCTGCGCAGGGAATAAAAAGTTTTGTCGGCGTGCCTCTCTTCTACGGTAAGACACTCATGGGAGTTTTAGCGCTTGATTCCAAAGTGAACGACGCTTTTGGCATCGAACAAATTTATAGTTTGGGAAGAATTGTTCGCGTAATCTCGGTTATAATTTCACTTTTCGAAGAGAAGTTTTCCGAAACACAATCTGAGCAGAGATTAAAAACGCTTCTTAATGTTTTGAATTACGACAAGAAATTTGATTCGGAGACCAATCTTCATCAACTTATTGAAACCTCCATTCACAGTTTAATAGACTGGGACGCGTTTACTTTTGTTACGTATTATCCTTCCGAGCAAAAATTCAAAACGACAAAAATTATCAACAAGACTTCGCTTAAGTATGTCGGTGAGAATTTGGAAATTGATCTTACCGGAACGTTGGTAGGAAGAGCTGTTCTAAGTGCGACGCCGGTGAAAATTGACGACACTTCCGTTACCGAAATACCACGCTTTACAAAAAGCGAAGATGTCAGTTTTGACGGATCGTTTCTTGCCATTCCGCTTGTTTATGACGATCAAAATTACGGAGTGTTATGTTTTGAAAGCCTGAAGAAAAACGTTTACTCAAACAGCGAAGTCTCTTACATCCGAAGCGCTACAAAAATATTTGCTTTCTTGCTTCATTCTTATTCCACAATAAATATTCTTAAAGGCCTGCTCTCCGTTGATGTTGAGACGAAAGCGCTGAACTATGATTCGTTCATTGCACGGTTTACAGTTGATTTGGTGCGCAGCAAAGAATTGGAGCTTCAAGGTGCGGTTGTTTTAGTTCAGATAGATGAATTTCTAGAACAGGAATCTTTGTTTGAAGGAAATCCTTTCCCTAAAGTGTTGAGAACGGTTGCGCAAATCATAAGAGACGAGATGACGCCGCTGAACTTATTCGGGCGCATTAGTGAAAAAACCTTCGCAATTTATTTTTTCAATACTTCTCCAAAAGATGTTTTTCTTTGGGCTGAAAAATTAAGAATCAAAATCGCGCGGAAACCTATCGCAGTAGTTTCCAAACAAACCACGTTTACGGTTTCTATGGGCGTGGCAACTACAACGAATAAAACTGATGTTCAAGAAATTATGACTAACGCTGAGCTTGCGCTGAAGAAGGCTTTGGAAAAAGGTGGCAACACGGTCAAAAGTATCAGTTAACATTCGAAAAACTTATGAATAATTTTTTTGTGATTGTACTCGACGGTGTCGGCATTGGCGAACTGCCGGATGCTAATAAATACAACGACGAGAAGAGCGATACACTCGGCAACATGGCAAATTCCGTTGGCGGGCTGAACTTGCCTAATCTCGCAAAATTTGGATTGGGCAACATAAAACCAATTGCTGGGATTCAGAATCAATCGAAACCGCTTGCGTCTTTTGGTAAACTGTCGGAAGTGTCCGCTGGAAAAGATTCGACAACCGGACATTGGGAACTTGGCGGCTTAAAAGTTGAAATCGAATTCCCATTTTATCCCCAAGGATTTCCGAAAGAACTGATCGATAAATTTTTAAGCGAGACCGGTGAAAAAAATATTTTAGGAAATTACCCGGCATCGGGAACGGAAATCATTAAAGAACTTGGAGCCGAACATGTTAGAACCGGTTTCCCGATAGTTTATACATCCGCAGATTCTGTCTTTCAAATAGCCGCGCATGAAGAAATTATTCCGATACCAAGACTGTATGAAATTTGCACTATTGCCAGAGAAAAAGTATTAGTTGGAAAAGATGCGGTGGGAAGAATTATCGCGCGTCCGTTTATCGGAACAGAAGGTAATTATACCCGCACAACAAACAGAAAAGATTTTTCGCTCGATCCACCGTCTCCAACAATTTTGGATTTTTGTCTTGATGCCGGAATCGAAACATTTGCAGTCGGTAAGGTGAATGATTTGTTCAACTATCAAGGCATCAAACACCGGCTGAAAACAAAATCCAATAATGAAGGAATCGAAAAAATTATTGAGCTTGCCAAAACCGTAAAGGACGCATTCATTTTCTGTAACCTTGTCGATTTTGACGTTTATTTTGGGCACAGAAACGATCCCGCCGGTTTTCACGAGGCGTTACAACAATTTGACGAGCGTTTACCTGAGATAACAAAACATTTGGATGAAACCGACCGGCTGATATTAACCGCAGATCACGGTAACGATCCGACGGACATCAGCACTGATCATACGCGCGAGTACGTTCCGCTTCTTTACTACAGAAAAAACATGCCGGGCAAAAATCTCGGTATCAGAAAAACATTTGCAGACGTGGCTCAAACCGTTGCCCATTTCTTCGAAGTGAATAATGATCTGCAAGGAACCAGCTTTTTAAATGACTGATAAAAAACAAATCAATAAACTCCCTATATTAACGGCACAGATTTCAAAATATAAAGACATCGGGATAAAAATTATTTCACCAAAAGAATTGTGAGGTTGAATTGATACTTGGAAAAGTTATCGGGACGGTTTGGTCAACACGCAAGGACGAGAATCTTGTCGGTGCAAAATTTTTGATAGTAAGACAAATAGACCTCGAGTACAAACCGAAAGAAGCTACGGTCATTGCTGTTGATTCCGTTGGCGCCGGCGTTGGAGAAGTTGTATTGGTTGCTCAAGGAAGTTCTGCCCGCCAAACTACATTCACAAAAAACAAACCGGTTGATGCCGTGATTATGGCGATCGTTGACAAACTGGATATTTCAGTTAAAGAAAAACAACATGAGCATGTTGAGGTCTGATGTATCTCGGTAAAGTTATTGGTACTATTTGGGCGACAAGAAAGTACGATGCAGTAATCGGCTACAAAATGCAGTTTGTGCAGCCGATAAATGCGGAGCTTGAAAAACTTGGAGAGCCGATAGTTGCTTTAGATACTGTAGGAGCCGGACCGGGTGAAATTATTTTTTACGTCACAGCCAGCGAAGCGGTAATTCCGCTGGATGTTGATATGGCGCCAGTTGATGCGTCGATTGTCGGTATAGTTGATTCCATTAATCTTCAAATTTCTAGGGAGAAACAATCTTGAAGATCACGAAACAATTCACTAATCGTGAAAGCCAATCGTTAGATAAATATCTGCAAGAAATTGGAAAAGTTGATCTTTTGACTCCGGATGAAGAAATTGAACTTGCAATTCGAATAAAGAAAAATGATCAGCGAGCGTTGGAAAAATTAGT
Organism: Bacteroidota bacterium; assembly: GCA_021820065.1. Lineage (GTDB taxonomy): Bacteria > Bacteroidota > Ignavibacteria > Ignavibacteriales > Melioribacteraceae > Fen-1258. The sequence continues at coordinate 25,471 of JAKAEE010000033.1, forward strand.
AAAAGCAAATTTGAGATTTGTCGTTTCTGTTGCCAAGCAATATCAAAACCAAGGATTGTCGCTTGGCGATTTAATTAATGAAGGTAATCTCGGTTTGATAAAAGCTGCAAAAAGGTTTGATGAAACTCGCGGTTTCAAATTTATTTCTTATGCTGTATGGTGGATCCGCCAATCGATACTTCAAGCGCTTGCCGAGCAATCGAGAATTGTTCGCTTGCCTTTGAACAGAGTTGGTGCTCTGAACAAAATTGGAAAAGCTTACAGCAATCTTGAGCAGGAATTTGAACGCGAGCCAAACGCACACGAGCTTGCCCAAGAACTTGATATGGATATCAGCGAAGTATCGGATACACTGAAAATTTCCGGTCGTCACGTTTCGATGGACGCGCCGTTCACAACTGGAGAAGAAAATCGTCTTTTGGATATTTTGGAAAACGAAGAACAGCCGTCGCCCGACTACACTCTCATGTCCGAATCGCTGAAAAGTGAAATCGAACGCGCGCTTTCTACTTTATCTGAAAGGGAAGCTGAAGTTATCAAACTTTATTTCGGCTTAAACAAAGAACATTCACTCACACTCGAAGAAATTGGAGAAAAATTTAATTTGACGCGCGAACGTGTTCGTCAAATAAAGGAAAAAGCAATCAGAAGACTTCGTCATGCATCACGCAGCAAAAACTTAAGATCATACTTAGGCTGATGAGACTACGCTTCATAATACAAAGGGCGGTACTAGGAATTGCAGTTCTGCTAACCTTCATCGGTTGTACATCTTCCTCAAGTTCTCAACGTTATAATAAAGGCAACAACGAAAGAGAATACGGACCAGCCGGCCGACACGAATCGTCTGATACGACAAAAGTCCGTTCGTCGAAAAATCCAAAGAAAGACATAGTCATTTACAGCGACACCCCCGATACGACCGATGAGTTTGACGAGGCGCCGGTTGAGGAAAAACCGGTTGATAAAACAAAGTTTGTTGCAAACATTGAAAAGCTGAAGTCATTCAACGTTGCATTAACACCGCGTGAAAAAGTTTTGCTTGAGGTGATAAAATATTTAGATACGCCTTACAAATACGGCGGCAATGGCGGCAAAGGAATCGATTGTTCCGCGTTTACAAAACAAGTTTACGAAAATTCATTGTCGTTTGATTTGCCGCGTTCGGCAAGGGAACAATATCGTGTGGGCGACGAAATATCAAAAGATGAATTAAAGTTTGGCGACTTAGTATTTTTTAACACAACGCGACGTTCCTACCCTGGTCATGTCGGAATTTATCTCGGCGAGAATCAATTTGTTCACGCAAGCCGCAAACTTGGCGTAACCGTTTCTTCACTCGACGAAGCATACTACAGTAAACGGTACATTGGCGCCCGCCGTGTAGAAACCATTGGTGAAAACTGATTTCTAAATTTCATCTCTAGGTTTTATCCAAACGTTGCCAAAATTGAATTTGATTTCATCTGAGCGTAAGTTTCTGTGGGGTAAACATGAGCAAATTCAAAAACACTTTCCGAATAGAATCCGCGCGATTAAAAGAATGGGATTATTCTAATCCTTGGTGGTATTACATCACTATCAACACAAAAAATCATTTCAATTATTTTGGAAAAATAGAAAATGGTAAAATGATGCCGAATAAATTAGGAATTATTGTAGAACACGAATGGTTAAAAACGAAAACATTGCGTGCAAATATTGATTTGGATTATTTCGTTGTGATGCCAAATCATTTACACGGAATAATAATTTTAGATGCCGTAGAGACTCGCCGCGGCGAGTCTTTACAACAACAATTCACATCAAGATTTGGTAAGCCAGTTAAGAATTCTTTGTCGGTTATTATTAACCAATTCAAAGGGTCGGTTAAAAGATGGGCTAATAGAAATGATTATCATAATTTTGCATGCAGCCACGATTCTACGACAGAATAATTCGAAACGAGAAAGAATTATTGAATATTAGAAAATACATTGAGCAAAATCCTCTGAAATGGGATTTAGAAAAAGATCAACCGGAAAACATTTTCGATCTCTAATTATAAAACAATTTTGTACTTACATATTCTGGTCGGCTAACACTAATCAGGCATTGGGCTTTCATTAAGTGTCTCTCGAATTGAAATTAAGAGCCGTTTGCCTTAATTTAACTTCAAATCCAAAAAAATATTCGGAGTTTATAATGGAATTTAGAATTGAAACTGACAGTATGGGCGAAATCAAAGTCCCTGTTGACAAGTATTACGGCGCGCAGACCGCACGTTCATTGATGAATTTTAAGATCGGCGGTGAAAGATTTCCGGCAGAATTAATACGAGCATTGGCAATTGTTAAGAAAGCTGCTGCAATTACAAATTGTGAATTGGGAACGCTGACTGCGGAAAAGAGGGACTTGATTATAAAAGCCGCCGATGAAGTTATTGAAGGAAAACTTGGCGATCATTTTCCGTTGGTCGTTTGGCAAACCGGAAGTGGAACACAAACCAATATGAATGTCAACGAGGTTATTTCAAATCGTGCAATTGAAATGGTCGGTGGTGTTCTCGGAAGCAAAAAACCGATTCATCCCAACGACGATGTAAATAAAGCGCAGTCAACAAATGACGCGTTCCCTTCTTCAATTCACATCGCTGCAGTCGAGGAAATTTACAGACGTTTAATTCCAATGGTTACGAAACTGCGCGACGCTCTTGATGCAAAGGCAAAAGAGTTTAAAGACATAATTAAAATCGGTAGAACACACTTGATGGATGCAACCCCTCTGACGTTAGGACAAGAATTTTCCGGTTACGCTCAGCAGCTAACTAACGGACTGGCAAGAGTAAACGACAGCTTGAAAAGACTAACTGAAATTCCTTTGGGAGGAACTGCGGTAGGCACCGGTTTAAATACTCATCCTGATTATGCTGTAAAAGTTGCGGCAAAGATTTCCGAAATTACCGGAAAAGAATTTACAACTGCGCCGAATAAATTTGAAGCGATGGCTGCTAAAGACGCTCTGGTAGAAATGAGCGGAACGTTGAAAACACTTGCTGCATCATTGCTAAAAATTTCTAACGACATTCGTTGGTTAGGTTCCGGACCTCGTTGCGGCATCGGAGAAATTTCTCTGCCGGAAAATGAACCGGGAAGTTCCATCATGCCGGGAAAAGTTAATCCGACTCAATCTGAAGCGATGACAATGGTTTGCGCTCAAGTTTTCGGTAATGATGTTACAATTAACTTTGCCGGATCAAGCGGAAATTTTGAGCTCAACGTTTTCATGCCGGTAATTGCATTTAACATTTTGCAATCTATAAAATTACTAGCCGACGCATGCGAAAGCTTCACCGATAATTGTGTCGTCGGAATCGTGGCAAATGAAATGAATATCAAGAAACATTTGCAGAACTCACTGATGCTGGTAACGTCGCTTAATCCGGTAATCGGTTATGATAACGCCGCAAAGGTTGCGAAGAAAGCTCACAAAGAAAACAAAACTTTGAAAGAAGCCGCTTTGGAACTCGGCTTGCTGACTTCAGAAAAATTTGATGAAGTGGTCCGTCCAGAAAAAATGGTTGGACCGAAAAAATAGTTTGTTATCCGTGCAGCTTAATGCTGCACGGATTTATCTGAGAAGTTTTATGAAAAGCTTTATTAAAATTTTTGTATCTCTATTTGTTCTAATCTTTTTGCTTTCCTGTTTAGGGACAGAGACTGAAAATTCAAATTACGAATTTGCTATAGGCACTGCAGTACACGGCGGTGTTGAAGGCCCGGTTTTTGGAATAAGGACCGACGACGGAAAAAATTTCGACCCGATAAATCTTCCGATTGAGTTTCAAGTTTACGGCAAAAGAATTTCATTCAAGTACATTGTCCGTAATGATTTGACAAGCACTCACATGTGGGGAACGATTGTAGAAATTATCGAAGTGAAAGAAATACCAATTAGATAAAACGAAGTATTATGAAAGAAATATTTCGTCACGTAAAATTGTTTCTGTTGTTCGCTGTATTGATATTCACGGGATTGATCGATGCTCAGAATACTAAGCAGCAATACCAAACGTATGTCAGCAAGGTTTATAATTTTTCTTTTGCATACCCCCCGAGTTTCACTCTAAAAGAATACTACCCGGAATCTGTTAGCATCTCGGAATCAAAAGATTTTTGGGTTGATACAGAAGTTATTGACGTTGACACTTGGTACATGGAGAAACTTGAATTTGAACCCGGGAAAAAGATTGATGCAGATAAAATTAAAGCTGCTGCCTTAGACCATGCCATATTATCTAATTCCGCAGATGGTCCGGATGGATCGTTTTATAGTAACAATCCCAAAATCGAGCTGGATTATTTTTCAAACAATGGGCTGCGCACAATTAGATTCTACTTGGACGGCATTTACGAAAATTATGAAGCCGGTACTAAAACCGTTAATCCGATTGGACCATTTTACGGAATCGATATTTCCACCGGCAAAAAGTTGACGGTTCTTGTAATTTTTTTCAGAAGCGAATCTTTGGCAAATCAAGCGCAACAAATCATAATTAAGAATATTGCCGATTCGGTAAAACTAACCGGCAAATAAATCCCTATCAATAATAAACCAGTTTATTCAGATTTCTGTTTGGCTATTTCCAACTTTCTAATTATGTTGAAACAAATTTTTCGACTCATGTAAATTTACATTAGCAGAATCATCAAGAATGAAAATTGCACTAATACAGCAGAAGGCATCGGTCAATTTAGAATCAAACCGCCGGAAAGGCGTCAATTCAGTGATCGAAGCAGCATCTTCCGGCGCTAAAATAATATGTTTTGCTGAATTGGCTTTCACAACGTTCTTTCCTCAAAAATCTTCCGAGAAGAATTCTATTGATTATTCTGAAACCATTCCCGGGGCGACGACCGATGTTTTTTGCAAGCTGGCAAAGGAACTGGAAGTAGTAATTGTTCTTAATTTATATGAACGTGACGGAGACAAAACTTATGATTCATCTCCGGTTATTGATGCTGACGGAAAAATACTGGGTACAACCCGGATGATTCATATTACGGACTACGCATGTTTCCACGAGAAAGATTATTACACGCCCGGCAACAACGGTGCACCGGTTTACGATACAAAACATGGTAAGATTGGAATAGCAATTTGTTACGATAGACATTACCCGGAATACATGCGGGCACTTGCGCTCAATGGTGCAGAAATAGTTTTCGTTCCGCAAGCAGGCGCTGTTGGAGAATGGCCAGAAGGTTTATATGAAGCAGAACTGAAAGTTGCGGCTTTCCAGAACGGCTATTTTACGGCTCTTTGCAATAGAGTCGGCAAAGAAGAATGCTTAACTTTTTCCGGCGAATCGTTTGTATGTGGTCCTGAGGGAAATGTTTTAGCACGTGCGGAATTGGGAACAGAGGAAATTCTCTTTTGTGATGTTGATCTGGATAAATGTAAGGATTCTCATGCGAAGAGATTATTTCTAAGAGACCGCAGACCGGAACTATATTCGGAATGGTTCAAATCAAATAAAGAAAAATGACTTATGATCAACAAATTGCATTTTATCTTATATGTCAATGACCAGCAGAGAAGCACAACTTTTTATAAAAATGTTCTTGAGATAGAGCCCCAGATCAATGTGCCGGGTATGACTGAGTTTGAATTCAGAAACGGAACCATTCTTGGTATAATGCCAGAGGGCGGCATAAAAAAATTACTTGCCGGCAAGATTGAATATCCTGCGAGAGCGAGAAATATTCCGCGGGCTGAAATTTACCTAATGGTTGATGATCCGCAAAAATATTTAGATAGAGCAATTGCAATCGGTGCAAAAGAATTGAGTAGATTGCAAGTGCGGGATTGGGGAGATGAAGCGGGTTATTGTTTAGATCCGGATTGTTATATCGTTGCATTCGCGAAGAAAATTCAATCCAATTAACGGCAACCTATATGAACCTTAACGGGATAATCTCACTCTTAATTGCTTGCATAGAACTTGTTTTTGTAATCAATCTTTTGATCTTCGCGGAAAAAAATGCTGTCAACAAACTTATCATTGCCGCTATTTTGCTTTTGTCCGGATACCAATTCATCGAGTTCGTAAT
>JAKAEE010000034.1 GCA_021820065.1 Bacteroidota bacterium
TCTTCTGATCCAGAGTCAGACGTGTTGCCAATTACACTACGGGGCAGTAAAATTTATAGCAAAATTAATGAACATTATTCAAGAAACCAAAATCTCTGTAAATGTTCTATTTCAGTCTCAATCATTCTCAGATTCTTCTTATACTCATCCAACCTTTTGTTTAATGTTGCAACTTTATCGGAACTCAAATTAGTGGACGTAGTTTCATCCAAATACTCTGCAACCATTAGCTGAATTTCTTTATGTTTTGCCTTAAGAATTTCCAATTCATTCTTGTTCTGAGATCGCAGATAAAAAATACCAGCAATAGCCAACATTATTAATATCAGCACAAAGTAACGTGGAAACGAAAACGATATTACAAATGGATTCGATGGATAAAATCTTTCGATAAAATCCCTAAATCTTCCAAGCACTCTCTTCATAAAAACGCATAGTTGAAAAACAATAAAAAAGGTGCTTCTTTCAAAAGCACCTTTTAGTTAGGAACTGATTTCTATCTTTTACGGTATTATGCTGAAAAATCCGTCCGTTTCATCAGTCACTGTTGCATCAGCTGCATCTGTTATTCTAACTTTTCCTAATGATGAAACAGTCGCTGGAATTGTCCACGCATACGCACCCGTGCTTTGAACATTTGCCGCTAGATTTGTCCACGTTTGTCCATTATCCAACGTATAATCTATGTTTACGTTATTAACTCCCTTTGATATCCATGTGATGAGTTGGTCGGAACCAATTTTCCAATTTTCTCCACCATTAGGAGCGGTGACGCGGATGAATTTCTTGTAGATCGCAAATGTTTTATCAGATTCATCGAATGCGCCGGCAACTGTAGGATTAGCAGCATCGTATTCAGATACTCTGATCTTGCAAAGCTCAGATCCAATAAATCCTCCAGTAGTAGTTGGCAATGCTAAAGTTGTAGGTACAACCCAATCGTAGAAGCCTGTATTGTCTAAGTTTTCACCAATTGTAGTCCAACCGGTTCCATCATTTAACGTATATTCAATTTTAACCTTTGCAACATTTACCGAACTCCATTGTATTTGATATTTCTCTCCCTGTATCCAACTCTCACCTCCGTTTGGAAATGAAACAGTTACCGAAGTTTTAGGTAAAACCGTAAAAGTGCCGGCACTTGTTGCTGAAGGAGACCCATTAACAGCTTCAGAAATTCTTACCTTGCAATCCGTCGAAGATTGAGGGAATCCAAACGAGTATGAACCAGCAGCGGCAGGCGTGCTTGAAACAATTGTTTTCCACTCCACTAAACTGGAACTGCTGTTGGTAGTGTATTCTATCTTAACGTTGTCAATCCCAATAGCAGTCCATGTAATGTTATAAGATTGTCCCGCTCTTATTACCTCATTCCCATTTGGAGCAATAAGCGTTATTGACGCCACAGGTTTAATTGTAAATGTATTCGGGCTCACCGTTGAGGGACTTCCACTAACATCACTAACTCTAACTTTACATTGTGTTGATTGTGTATTCGGAACTGCCCAACTGTAAGATCCAGTATTTGGAATCGAGTTTTCTATAGTATTCCAAGTTAATCCATTGTTAGTGCTAAACTCCAGTTTGACATCAGTTACACCTACTGCCGACCATGTTATTTGCTTCGAGGTGCCCGCATCCCAAATTTCGCCACCGATAGGACTCGTTAAGGTAATTGATTTGACTATTTGGTTAGTGATTGTAAAGTTATTATCCGATACATCTGATGGACTTCCAAACATGGCATCGCTCACCCGAACTTTGCATTGGTAAGACGTCAAATTAGGAATATTGTTCCACGTATAAGCACCAATACTTGGTGTCGAGTTAATCAAAGTCGTCCAGTTAGCTCCTCCGTCTGTAGTATATTCAATCTTAACATTCGCAATATTTTCTGACGTATAGGTTATAGTTTGCTGAGATCCGCTTTGCCATACTTCACCTCCGTTTGGCGAGGTTACTTTAACCGATGGAGCCGGTGTAATTGAAAATAAATTGTCACTTACATCACTCGTTGTCTGATTCTGAGCATCACTTATTCTTATTAAACAATTCGTAGATGGTGTACTTGGTAATTGTGACCAAGTGTAAAATCCAGTGCTTGGCGTACTTGATACTAACGTACTCCAATTTATTCCATTGTTGAGTGTGTACTCTATCTTTACATCTGTTACACCAATTGCCGACCAAGTTATACTCTGGGTTGATCCTGCAGCCCACTTCTCTCCTCCGTTCGGACTTGTTACAGTAAGCTGCTTTGCTTGTTGGTTCGTGATTGTAAAATTATTGTCCGAAATATCCGATGGACTTCCGTACATTGCATCGCTCACACGCACTTTGCATTGAAAAGATACAAGGTTAGGTAAATTGCCCCAAGTATAACTGCCTGTACTTGGTATTGAACTTGTCAACGTTGTCCAATTCGCTCCGCCATCGGTTGTAAATTCAATCTTTACATTAGGAACATTCACGGAAGTGTATTTTATTGTTTGAGATGATCCGCTCGCCCAAACTTCACCGCCATTTGGTGACGTCACGACAATCGACGGTGCCGGTGAAATCGAAAACAAATTATTACTGTCATCAGAAGGCGAACCATCTTGTGCATCGCTGATACGAACCTTACAGTTTGTCGATGGAGTATTTGGCAACTGCGTCCAAGTATAGAAACCTGTGCTTGGCGTGCTGGAAGTAATAGTATTCCAACTTATTCCATTATTGATTGTGTATTCAATCTTAACATTTGTAATACCTGTTGCAGACCATGTAATGTTTTGTGAAGTTCCAGCTGCCCATGTCTCTCCACCGTTTGGACTGGTAACAGCTATCAACTGACTACCTGGCGTAGTGATCGTAAAATTATTATCCGAAACATCACCTGGAATTCCGTCGCTTGCATCGCTAATACGAATCTTACACTGCAACGAGCTGACGTTCGGTATCCCATTCCAACTATAAACACCAGTACTTGGAGTACTAGCAACAATAGTTGACCAAGAAGCTCCACCGTCAATTGTGAATTCAATTTTTACATTCGCAATATTTGTTGACTGCCAAGTGATGTTGTTGCTTGAACCCGCATACCATTGCTCGCCGCCATTTGGAGAAATGACTTTAACAGACTGCTCGGGTAAAATTTGAAACGGGTTTGGACTTTCGGAAGATGTCACTCCATCTTGCGCATCTCTGATCCTCACTTTTGCGAGTGTTGTCGGCGTGTTAGGTATCGGCTGCCAATAATAGATACCAGTATTCTTGGTGGAATTAGAAATTACATTCCAATTCTGACCGTTATCAATCGTATAATCTATTTTCACCGAATCAATGCCAGAGCTGTACCAAGTAATCTGTGCGGAAGTGCCTGCCTGCCATGTTTCTCCGCCAACCGGAGATGTAATTCTTAAACTTTTATTTGAATTCTTCACAATTGAGAAAACATTATCGCTTGCATCACTACTCACGCCGTCTAGTGAAGAAACTTGAACGAGGCATTGGCTCGAAACTGTGTTTGGAATCGGAAACCAGGTATATGCACCTGTGTTCTTCACACTATCTTTAACTAAAGACCAACTCGTTCCATTGTCATTCGAATATTGAATGCGGACTAAAAATGTACCGGTGCCTGTCCACTGAATTTGATAGCTTGAACCCTCGGCTAATGTTTCGCCCCCGTTTGGTAATACCACCTTAATTGTAGTGCCCGGAGTTTGTGGGCTTGTGGGTTCTTTGAACTTACATGAGGAAAGAATTAACAGACTAGCTAAACAGCATATTAATATTCTTTGCATTGATTCCTCTGTTGTAAATTTAGTTCATACATTCTAGTTGAAGTAAAGTTAATAAATTTTCTTATTTTTATTAAGGAATTTCTTTCAGAAACTGTGCCTAAGATCACTGCTTAAATCGGGTTAGTAACCAAACATGAGCGCAACTGCAATAAAATATTACCTGTTATTTTTACTATTGATCGGTGCTAATTTAAGTCAGGCACAAAACTTAATCTCATCCGGAAGTATTGGCTCATTTAAAGTTGCTAAATCTTTTTCAATCAGTCCGGCAGGTTACATTCTTGTAACAGATACATCCACAAATGAGTTAATCAAGATTGACACTCTCGGAAACGTTATCAAGGTCATCGGCGGATACGGCTGGCAGCAATCCACATTTGATGACCCGACAGATGTTTTTGCCACAACGCTCAATGTTTATGTCTCCGATAAGAACAATAACCGGATTCAGTTTTTCGACAAAGATTTGAATTTCTTATCACAATTAGCGGCTGAGAACATAACCGATTCACGTTACGTATTTAATTACCCAACATGCTCAGCGGTTTCTAATCAAGGCGATCTTTTTGTTTTGGATTCAGACAACAATAGAATTCTGAAATTCAATATACGCGGCGAGTATCAGGTTACTATCGGCAGTTTCGACGCCGGTTCATTTTCATTATCCAACCCAATGAACTTCGCAATAACTCGTGATGCAAAATTGCTTGTAGTAGATCCTCCGAACATTATCGAGTTCGATCAATTTGGAAACGGAATTAAAAAAATAAAGTTTCCGTTCGTACCCATAAACATAAACTCGACGACACAATCGATTACAGTAAACAGCAAATCTCAAATAGCAATTTTTTCGAATTCCGATTTTGAACAAGGCAATTTTGACCCCGTCATTTTCAACCCTAAACTCGACCAAGAAATTATGGATACGTTTTTGTTCGGATCGAAATTATATATTCTAACCAAGAGTTCCATTTTGATTTACAACTATGTGAAATCAAAATAACTATCCTATGCGTCTTTCCATAAAATTGGTGATCGTGTTACTTGTGCTGATCTGGTGCTTGGGAATTTTTTCAGAATGGCTCATCCCTTTCAATAATAAGATTACAATAGCTCTACCGTTTTTACACAAAACTTATTCGCTCGTCTGTCATCAAATAAAAACGAAACTGATTACCAACGGCAGCTACGAAACAATGGTTTGCGCAAGATGCAGCGGCATTTACTTAGGTTCGCTGATAAGCAGTATCGCGCTGATATTTTTCAATTTTAGGAAAAGTCTTGGCATCAAACTTCTGTTGATTTTTTCTGCACCGATGCTGCTGGATGTTTTTCTTTACACGATCAATGTTTATAGTTATTCAAAATTAATTGCCTTTTCAACGGGATTGCTTTTTGGTTCAGTCGGTTTTTTATATCTTTACAATGGATTGCGTCAACTTTTTGTTGAATTAAACTCCGGGAAAACGTGAAAAAATATTTGCCAAGTATTGTTTGTGGTTTTGGAGCGGGCGTTCTTCAGATCGTCCCCTTTGTGAAAAGTTTTTCTTGCTGCTTCATCATGCCTATAGCCGCCTTCTTAGCATTAATACTAGATCAGAAAGCAAATCATACCATCGGAAGGATTCTAACTAAGAAAGCTGTTTATATAGGGTTGATGACCGGAATATTTGCCGCAATTTTCGGAAGTGCGTTTGAAATTTTTATTACGTTCATTACAAGACAGAACGATATAATTGCTGCGTTCCCGGATTTACAGCGCATGCTCGATACTTTCCCAATCACCGAAGACATTAAGCGTGAGGTTCTGTATCTATTCCAAAATGTGAGAACGGAAATTTTAGCTACCGGGTTCTCGTGGATTTATACTCTTTCCATACTGGTAAATAATTTTATTATCAATTTGATCTTCGGTGCTATCGGCGGGTTAGCAGGTTCTCAAATAATAAACAGCAGAATCGATAACTCACAAAATAATTTCTAAAATGATTTCGGCATTAATTTTCAGCGCACATTTGATTTTCATTCTTATCATCTTTACCAAAAAGTGGCAGAATGAATCGCTCGGTTCAGCATTCACAAATTTGGCTTTGATTATTGTTTTGTTCGCTGTGGGATGGTCGATCGCTACAGCAGTTGTAAAACTTTTCATTGACAGCAAAGGTTTCGGGATTCAGTTTGATTCCGACACAATTTCTCTTACACTTCTTTCAATCGTAGAATACTTCTTTTACAAATTTTATTACCACGAAGATAAGACCGGACAAACAGTTACTGCAGACGATACGGAAAAGTAATCACAACAGTTTGTTCAAGCTGTTTTGCGTTGGAAGGCAAGGGTTCAAAACGCCATTGACGCAGTGAATTTATCGCAGTCGTTTCGAGTCTCGCATCAGCTTTAATCAAAGGAATGATATTGCTTACAGTGCCGTCCGGCAAAATTGTAAATCGAAGTCGCAAATCAATTTCCTTTGAAACGCCTTCAGGATATTCCGGCAGAGAGTAACTGTAAATTCGTCTAACTCCTCTTCCGCCGAAGTCAAGCTCAAAACCGAATCCGCCTCCGCCCGTACCGTTTCCTTCTGGACCATAACCGAAACCATCGCCTTTGTTATTGCTTTTGAAAAGCGGTTTCACTTTGCTGGTTGAAGTTTCGTCTTCATTCTTTTTCTTCGAAGGACTTGCAATAGCGTCTTCATCTTTTAACTGATCTGATTTTGGAAGGTCAACTTTCTTGTCTTCAACTTTTTTCTCCGGTGATGTTTCAGGTGTTAATCCGCCGCTGCCGGGCTGATCACCTTGACCCGCTGCACCGCCGCCGCCCATTCCAAAACCGGGACCAAACCCAACCAGAAGATAATCTTCCTGTTGGTTGTTGGTTCCGATACTAGTGAAAACCAGCCAGATCGCAAATATTACGTGGACGGATATTGAGAAAAGATAAGATACTTTTTTGGGCTCTTTGAAAAACATTTTAGAATGTTAACGAATCAGTTTGCAAATTTATTTTTTTTATTCCGGCAGTTTTAAGCGTCTCAACAAGTCTGGCAATTAAACCGATCTTTACAGATTTATCTACACGAATTGTAAAATTGTTTTGAACATTTTGTTTCAACACCGATACTTTATTAGCAAGATTGGAAAAATTGACCTCGTCCATACCCAAATACATCTTTCCACGTTCGTCAATTATCATCAAAGCTTTCGGCAAATCTTTTTTATCATCGATAATGGTGCGGTATATATTTACGTTGACACCGGGTTGTGAAAGAAAATTTGCCGTCATGAAAAAAAACATCAGCAGAAGCATCACAACATTTACAAGCGCACCTACGTTGAACGAACTTACAGTTTTCAGCTTGGTCTCAAATTTCATTGTTCCGGCTCACTTATCTGCGGTTGATCCTTGTCATTACCGTCAATGACATCGATCAACTCGGTGACAATTCTTTCGATATCCAGAACAATTTTTTTTACTGAGTTCACAAAATAGTTGTACAACGCTAAAGCAATCATTCCTACAATCAAACCAACTGCGCTGGTAATCAATGCTTGCCAAATCCCTCCGGCAAAATCGGCAACGGTAACGCTGCTGTGCAAATCCTGAATAACTCGAAAAGTTGAAACCATTCCCATTATTGTTCCCAAGAATCCAAGCATTGGAGAAGCGGTTGCAAGCGTCGCAAGAATTGGAATCCCTTTTTCAAGTTTACTAATTTCCTGCTTGCCGCCGAGTTCAATTTCTTCGAGAAATCTTTCTCTTCCAAACTTGTATTTCTTCAAACCTCTCCGCATAATGTTTGATAAAGCCGATTTATCTTCCATGCAGAAATCGATAGCTGACTGAATTTCTTTCTTCTTTAGGATGTTCCGCATCTTTACCGAGAAAGTTGGAATATTAGTCTTCGCTTTTCTCAGCGCCGTCAACCTTTCGTAAGAAATGAAGATAACAACAGCCAAACATATAACCAGTAACCACAAAATCACTCCGCCGCTCAAGAGCATTTGAATCCATCTCATAATCGAAATCCATGTTTATTTAAAATTGTTTTCGCGCATGAACTGCCGTGTTGCGTTTTCGGAATTGAACGGACCGATCCTAACGCGGTACCAAGTTCCTCCTTTTTGAGGAAGATACGCTTCAACCAGATAAGCATTAAAATTAAGCGAACGCAATCTTTGCACTTCTTGCTCGGCAGTTGCTTTGACGCGCCATGACGAAGCTTGGAAATTGTAACTCTTGCCGTCGTAGTAAATCGAATTGGTAATGCGCGTATCGGTCTTTGGCGTTTTGTATAAATTGTTTTTTGTTTCAACAGGCGGCTTCGATTCCGGCTGTTTGGATGAAGCAGATAAATTTCTTGAATTAGATGCGTCTACATCAGAGGGCAATTTTTCTGAACCCTTAGGACTTTTAACCGGCGCGGGCGGCGTTGCAGAAATCGGGAAATCGCTTGATTCATCCAGCAAATACTTAGATGAATCCGGTGCGTTCTCTATGGCAGCTTTTATCGAATCTATTTTCGCCTGTGCGACATTATTCTGCGGCATCGGTTTCAAACTTGAATCATTTGACTGAGCACTGTTTCGCATAACTAAGTAAACCGCAATAACCACAACCGCAAAGATGGAGATATATAACAAATACATTTTGGAACCGGCTGTGTTACGTTCCCTTATCTTACTAACGGGTCTTTCACTTCTTTCATAGGCATGAGTCGAACGTCTTTCAAAATAATCGCTCGGCTCTTCAGCCAAACTAATTGCCATCCGGCTTGGTCTTTCTTCTTCCGAAGTTTTCACCGGAACAAATTCATATTTCGAAGGCGAGGAGGAAAATTCCATATAAATTTTGTCGTCTTCTTTCGATGCATGTTTCTTCAACGGTACTTCGGTTTCCAATGTTCGCTTCGGCTCTTCGTGTAAATCATCGTCAAGAAAAGCTCTGTCATGTTCGAGAGTTTTTTCAAGTTGAGCAAACAAATCCCGAATAGATTCTTTTTCAGGTTCAAGTTCAGGTTCGAGCTTGGCTTTGCCATCGTCAATCATTTCATAGTTTGCTTCTTCGCTTTCCAAATGTCCGAGACCAAATTCTTCACGCAATTCGTCGCCCCAATTCCATTCAACTTTTTCTTCAGTCGGTTTTTCTGAGTCAAGCAGTTCTTCAATCGGTTCTAAATCCTCATCTGCTTCTTCAGTCGTTTCATTTTCGAGTTCTGAAATCTTTTCTTCCTGAACTACTTCTTCTTTCTGTTCGTCGGCGTAATGTTCTTCTATAAACTCTTCTTCATGCGCGGACAAGTTTTCCTTTTCAGCGCTTTCAATTTCTATTTCTTCGGTATGCTCAACCGGTTGTTCCGGCGTTTGAATTTCTTCAACTGTTTCCGTCTGTCCAGAAACTTCGGTTATTTTTTCTTCTTCAGGTGTCTGTTCAACATGAGCTTCTTGCTGGTTGAGAAAAGCAGAAACATCAATGGTATCAAGGATTTTCTCTATGTGTTCATCCTTCATCACGGAAGTTTCAGCTTCTTCATTCTTTGGAATTTCAGTAGTATGATCGGACAATAATTCCGCAAGAAGAGTTTCAGATGATTTTCCTTCAGCATCCAGATCAACTTCAGCAAAATTTTCTTCGGTTTGTTCGGCGCTTGTCTCCTGATCTTTTTCTAATTTATCAAGCAGAGAATCAAACTCAATCTTGGTCATTTCAACTTTATCATTTTCAGAAGAACCGGAAACTTCCGGTAATCCTTCTATCAATGCTGAAAGAATATTTTGTTCTTCTTCGTGCGGAACATCTTGCGTCTCGTCGGAGGTTTGGCTGAAAACAATATCTGAAGTCAAATCAGAAAGTGTGGATTGAGTTTCTTCGCCTTGCAAAGCCGGATGCGAAAATTTATAGTAGTCTTCAAAAATATTAAAGTTAGGAATCTGATCTGATTCTGAAATAAGCTCTCTTGCTCTTTCCTCAATTGATTTTTTCAAAACGGTGAAGGACGTTTCTGAATTCGGAAGGTCGTCAATTGCTAGCGGAAGCAGCGGCTTACCCACTCCAATACTGAAAACATTTGAATCCGGCTCGCGTGTATCTTTGAATTTCGGATGAACTTCAAAAGCGAGATAGAGATTGTGCGAATCATGCGTAAAGTCAACTGAAAGCGGCGTAAAAATTACCGGCCTATTCGGTCCATTCTTCGCATCGCTCGTTTTCAGTTGGAAAAAACCGATTCGCGGAACTTTAAGCGTGATTCCCTCGTAAAGACTTTCATAAATTCTCTCCGAGAGAACTTCGAAAGCTAATTCGCTCTGCGAGTTGGAAACACCTAATACTTCGGCTACTTTTTTTTGAAGTTCTTTTAAATTCATGCCGATTTATTTTTTTCGAAAAAAAACTACCATCTGTATTCAATGCCAGCTAGAATATCAAACGGCTTTTCTTGGTATTGCCTCCAGGCAAAGTTACTTCTATTTAAAATGTTTTGAAAGTCCGCTGTGATCTTGAACCCCTTCAGCAATTCGTATGAAAAAGAAAGCGATAAATCATTATAGTCTTGAAGTTTGTCCGTGTTGGCAAGGTCGGTATAAGCATTGAGCGCCAACTTGTATTTGGCTTTAATTCCAAGTCCGAAATCAAAATCGTATCCGTACTCAAGGGTTGAAATTGCTTCCGGCTGATAAGGAATTTTGTTGCCCGATTGATCTTTGGCATCTTGAATTGTAAGATCACCCATAAAGTAGCCGTAAATGCCGGTGTAATAATACATATTCAGTTTTCCGAAAAATATTTTGGCTTCGGGCAAAAATCTCAAATCAAATTTTCCGGGATTAACAACGTCGCTGAAATAACTAAAATTTTCCGTCTGGCTGTATCCGCCGGAAAGCGTGATTGTCATGTATTTATCGTTTTCGTACTTCAGCATACCAACAAAATTATGTTTCACCTTTTCGAATGCGTTATCATTAGCGCCGAGGTTGTAATACAAATTTCTTCCGATCAGATCCCGTACAGAATAGAAGTTGGTGTGCGGCTTATATTCTGCATCAAAAGAAAAATTCTTATCGATCTGGTATTGCACAGCCGCGAACGTGGCAAAGAAGTTATTGCTTCCAACAGCGGAATAATTCACACCGGCAGAAAATAAAAGCGAATTCATCGGGACAAATTTTATGCTGCCTTCAACAGAATAATAATTGTAATTGCTCGTCGAGCTTAAATTTCCTTGAAGCGTTTGCCGTTTGTAAGTTCCGTTGAAACCAAGTTTGAATCCGTTCATCTTAATATCAAAAAGCGCATAAGGATTTATGACCGATTCACGGAATCCGTTTTCGTTCAACGACAGCACGTTTATATTAACGCCTGCGCCGTAATTAACCCACCGGTTCAATGAACTCGAAATTGAAAACTGTCCAATACCCTTATTCGATTCGCGCAGTAAATCCGGTGTAGGCGACGCGAAGAACTTGTATGAATCGCGTGAGTACTGTGCAAATATTTTAATAGCCGTTCCGGGAAGAAATTCCGATTTAGTTGAAATGAAAAAGTTGTGAGTCATCGAAAGACCTGAAGTATTGAAACCGGAGTTGCTAAGGTAGTCTTTAATGTTAGAACCCCATACCCGCGCGTTGAACAAATAGTTATTGAGCGATTTCGTCATGCTGAGTTCGCCGGTTGGAAAAGTATATCTGCCGAGCTGAATCTTCAGACTTCCGTTATAATAGTCATCGAACGTTTTGATATCCGGCTTAAAAGAAACCGTCTGTGACGAAATCATAAGCGGCAGTTCGTCCGGAGTGAATTGAGGCGTGAAAAAATCTTTCGAAAGCGTCGGTATCAATTCCGGTTTTCCCTTGTGAGCAATTGGAACGTTCACGCTTTGTCTTCCGGTTATCACAAAATCCGGTAGTTCTATTCCCTGCTGATCGTTCTGAGCGACAGAAATACCGGCAGAAATCAGCAGCAGAAAAATTGTTATTCGCTTCATAGTTGTCTTAGTTTTTTTCTAGCTTCTTGTGCAAAATCACCCGTCGGATGTTTACTTAACACAGCGCGATACATATCCCTCGCTTGGTTTTTATCTTTCATCTTAACGTAACAGTCGCCGAGTTTCAATAATGATTTCGTGTACCATTCGTCAAACGATGAATACACTGACCGAACGCGCACTAACGCGGTAATCGCATCTGTAATTTTATTTTGATTGAACAGAACCACACCGCTGTAATACTGAGCTTGCGCGCCGATATCGTCCGGTCGTCTTTCGGCAACATCATTAAAATACTGCGCCGCTTTATCAAGATTGTTTCTTTGCATCTCGATCAAGCCCAATTCAATTTTTGCCTTCTCT
Organism: Bacteroidota bacterium; assembly: GCA_021820065.1. Lineage (GTDB taxonomy): Bacteria > Bacteroidota > Ignavibacteria > Ignavibacteriales > Melioribacteraceae > Fen-1258. The sequence goes on from JAKAEE010000034.1 coordinate 12,134, forward strand.
GAAAAAACATTTCCCTCAGAATAATTTACAATCTGTTCAAAGGTGGAATACGCGTCATCCGGCTTATTGTTTTTCTCTTGACTTGTACCTTCGAGATAAAGAAGTTCCGGCAGCCGGTTCGAATTTGGCATTCCCGCAATGGTCGTTTGCAAAAGTTTTATCGCGCTATCAAATTGATTTCTTGCTGAGTAGATACGAACGAGCTCAACAACCGCAGAAATTCCGATGTCGGATTTCTGTGAGCGCTGTATAACAATCTGAAAATTTCTCAACGCTTCGTCATCGTTCTTCATATTCGACGCACTTTTGCCGATCCAGTAATATGCGCTCGGCACATATTTGCTGTTCGGATACTTCGAAATGAAATCCTGGTATGCATTTATCGCAAGATTATATTTCTGAATGCTGTAGTAAAGATCACCTTTCTTAAAGAATATTTGGTCGTCGTATGACGATGAAGGATGTTCTGCAATATACTGATCGATGTAATCAATGGCTTTATCCGGCTGGTTTTGTGCAACGTAGCAGTATTGAATTCCGTTGACTGCATCAAAAACATATTGTGAATTCGGGAACTGACGAACCACACCGGAATAATATGCGATTGACGAATCGTACTGCGCTAAATTAAAATAAGCATCGCCGATTGAGTAGTGAACCATCGGTCGAAGCGCAGAACGCGGATAGCGGGTTAACAAATTTTTGTAATTGGAAATTGCCTCGGCAAAATTATTCTGTTGGAAAAATATCCAGCCGATAACGTACTGCGATTGATCCGCATATCTCGAACGAGGAAATTTTTTCTGTAATTCTTCAAATGCCTTAACCGCTTCGGCGGGTTTATCTGCTTTGTATAAAGACTGTGCATACTGATAATATGCGTGATCGTTTTCAAGAGAAACTCTCGCACGTGAAAAGATTTCCCGGTAAAGTGCGCTGGCTTTATCAAACTTCTTGGTTCCGAAATAACTGTCGGCTAATCTCAGTTTTGCATCGGGCGCATTCGGATCGTTCTTATACTTCGAAACAAACTCGTTGAAATAAAAAATGGCATTCGGAAAATCTTTCAAATTGAAATTCGTGTAAGCTTTCCCCAGAATCATTTCTTTTCGCAGTTCATCCGAAGAAGGCGCAACGGCGCTGTACGATTTAAGCGCTTCGGAATATTTGCCTTGAGCGAAGTAGCATTCGGCTAAATAGAAATTCACTTTGTCGCTTTCAAATTCCTTGTCGCGTGATTTCAATTTTTCAAGGTTTGAAATTGCATGTTCATAATTATCGGAATAGAATTCAACGACCGCCAGTCCAAGCCGCGCTCTATTATTAAGATCACGCTGATCGTCGGTAAGTTTAAGCGCTTCGTTAAAATAATTTTTAGCATTGTCGTAATCTTTTTTGTTGAGACGCATTTCTCCGAGCAAAGTATAAGCTTTTCCGCGCGTTGCTTTATCACTAGAAATTGTTGCGTTCATCAAAGCTTTTTCAGCATCCGCCGGATCGCTTTGTTTATACATAACCGAACCCATTCCTAACTGCGCACGCGACGCGAGAGGACTGCTGGGATATTTCGCAACAAACTCCGAAAAAATTTCGTTCGCCGCTTTGCTGTCGCCCAAATATCTTTTGCATTCGCCGCTCCAGTATAAAGAAACAACTTTCAATGAGTCGCTCGTCGAATCGGCAAGCATCTTAAACTTTTTATACGCGGCGTTGTAATCATTAAGCTGGAAATCAATCCACGCCAAATTGTAATTAATTCTATTCTTGTAATTCTCACCTTGAACTTGAGGCAAAAGTTCGTTGTAAACTCTTGCGGCATCCGAATATTCTTGAAGCCGGATAAAAGAATTGGCAAGAAAAACTTTTGCTTCAAACAATCTTTCTTCAGGCAATTTTCTAATTAGCGGATCGCTCAACTCTAGGATTGCATTATCATATTGTTTCAAATTAAAATAGCATACGCCGATTCGCATCTGCGATTCCGGCGCCAATGGACTGTCTTTGTAGTATGCCAGAAGTTCATCGTAATACGTTACGGCGCTTGTGTAGTTGGCAGTTTTTTCGTAAAGCTGTGCCAAAGAATAGTAGGTGTTAACCAAATATTTGTTCGTTTCTTTCTGCCCGATAGCGCTTTTAAAATTTTCTTCCGCATCCAGAAATTTATTTTCCGCAAAGTAAGCTTCGCCCATCCAGTAATAAGCAGATCCGGCAAATTGACTGTTCGGATATTCGGCAAAAAGAATTTGTAAACGGTCGCGGCATCTCCGGTAATCCGTCTTTGTATAATAGATGGTGCCGAGTTTGTATAATGCGTATTCTCTGAGATTGGAAAATCTGAACTTGTCTATGAAAGATTCAAACGCTTCTGCCGCACCGTCAAGCTGATTCAAGTTCAACAAGCAGTCCGCTTCATAATACTTTGCCATAGCAAGTTTTTCTTCGGTCAGGTTGTCTTTCGAAACAATATTTTTAAACATCAGGTAAGCCGTACCGAAATCGGAATTTTTATAAGCGTTGAATGCTTGAGCCATACGGTCGGATGAAATTTGAGCAAGCATCGCAACTTGAAAACTCAACAAAAGAAAGATTGTTTTTTTCATATTAGGTCAGACTTTAGCAATTTCTTTTAGAATGATTACAATTATGCCGCCGGAAATTCCGCACAGCAGATTAACAACGTCATTATTAATCCAAACGTTGCCGCTGTTATGTTTGGTTTCCTTTCCACAGTGAAGTTTTTTCTCGGTTACTTTCTTACAGACCACACATTTGTTTTGCGCTTGAATTGTCGCTCCAAGAAAACTATCAAACAAACTTCCCAAAAGTCCGGCAGTTAATATCAAAAGTAAGTATTGATGTACGGCAAAATCTATCCAGAAAATTCCGGAGAGTGCAATTGTTAAAGAACCGGCAACGGCGCTGATTGTTCCAATCAACGAAATTCCGCCGGAGACACCCTGTTCTACTTGTCGAAGATTCAGAATGTTATACGTAGCGGTTTTCTTCCATGTTCCAATCTCCGTTGCCCATGTATCGGCACAAACTGCAGCCAGCATGGAGATATAAATTAAGAAATACAATTCATCTGGATTCACAAAATCTGCAATGACAAGTACTCCGCCCAAACCTCCGTTCGCAATTACTTGAAGGTAATCTCTAACGCCGCTCTTTTCAAAATAGGTTTCAACTTGTGAATTTCTATTTTTCCTTAGCTTAGAAAGAATACTTGATAGGATGAAAAATGTTAGGATAGGTACCGACCATTTGATTCCACCCAAACCAAAAATAAGACTTGCAAGAATAAAGGTTGCAACACCGCCGCTTTTGGTCAGAAACTTTACCTTCAGTGATAGATACGCAACCAATGCCGCGAAGAAAATTCCAAAAGTCAAATTTTGGGCGAATGAATTGTTTACTTGCAGTAACACAATGGAAAGTATCGGATTCGTTATGTAATTAATTTTTAGCAGATGTATATGGGATGAATTGATTTATATTTTTTGCGAATATAAACAAATGCGGTTTGAACTAAAAGCTCCGTGAGTAAAGCGATGCGCTGAATTAATTCTAATTGTTTTTAATGTAAGAATGGCTAGGAAATCTTTAGTGCGGAAGAGGGGACTTGAACCCCTACGCCCTTACGGGCACTACCCCCTCAAAGTAGCGTGTATACCAATTTCACCACTTCCGCAAAATTGTGAGCCAAAAATATCAGTCAACCCAACAAAATGCAAATCTGCAGAAGCGAACTAATTTCTTTAACCCTACGGACGATTTTTACCGTGCCCCATTATTCGCTCGCGAACTTCTCTTCTAAACCGAATCTCAAAGACAGTCAGCTTAGCAATTTGTTCCGGCGAAAGAATATCATTCAACGACTTTATGAAACTCTCTCTTTCTTTCATCATCTTCGCTTCGAACTCCAGCATCCTATTCACTTGTTCCTGGTAAACAGCATCGGAAACCTTAGCACCGTCTTTAATTTCTTTTTCTATTTCCTGAGCTAACTGGTCTCTTTGATTGAGAATTTCTCTTACACGTTTCTGATGCTCATTTCTTCTGGCAAAGAAACGTATGGAATTTTCTTCGCTGAGATCCAACACCTTTATCAGCTTCATTTTTTCCCATTCTTCAATTTGCTCAAGAGGTTTCATATCGTTATTCCCTCTCGGTCTCATTTGAGCATTCAAAGATGAAATCGAGAAAATCATGATGCACATTAACAGTAAAGTTTTTTTCATTTCTTCACCTATTTAATATTTAACTTATCCAGATTGGCAGCAATTGTTTTCAACTGATCGTCAGAATAACCGTACAGGGCTCCGTATTCATCCAAGACAGTTCCGTTAAGTATTTTGGAAGCATCTTCGCTGTTCACATCCAAACTAGCAGGGATGAGAGAGCTTAGCGAATTATTGTTACTTGTTGTTTCCAAATAGACGGGTTCTGTATCCGACTCGTCGAAATATTTTGTTGCAACATCCTGATCCGTCATATTATTCACAACCTTGCCTGCCAAATCTTTATACTCGTAATCAAAATTATAAGTCGGCTTAAATAGAAACAACAACGCTACAACAGCCGCGGCAAGATAAGGAACGAAATAATAAACCTTTTCCGCGAATTGTGATTTGCTCTTCTTCTCTTCCATGCGTTGATGAACTCTTGGAAGCAAGTTGCTGAAGTATCTTTCATCCAGAATATCCGCGTCAAGTTTCATGTTGTAAAATTGTTCTCTAACATTAGCCAGCTGATTTTTCAATTCTGAGGAATTTGCAAGTTCCTCTTCGAACTTTATTTTCTCGTTCGCATCCATAAGATCAGCAAGATACTTGAGTACATTTTCGTTATTCGTTTTCATGTGTCAACTCCATAACTTTCTTTAAGGCGTGAAAGTAATTCGCTTTCAATCCGCCTACGCTCTTGCCCGTAATCTTGGCTATTTCATCGTAAGACAACTGTTCAAAATTTCTGAGAATAAAAATCTGCCTTTGCTTCGGCGGTAATTTTTGCAATACTCTATTCACTTTCTCCAGTTTCTCTCTGTTTGTAATATCTTCGATAATATCTTTTTTGTCTCTGAGTTCAACTTCGCTTTCTTCATCATCAATGAAAAAGAATTTTTTGACTTGTCGTTTTCTTAATTGATTTAAGCTTCTGGTACTTACAATCTTGTAGATCCAGGTATAAAGAGAAGAATTGAAATTGAAAGTCCTCAGCTTCTTAAAAATAACAATTAAAACTTCCTGCGTAACCTCGTCGGCATCCAGATGATTGCCAACCATTTGCCGCGCATGCCAATAAATTTTTTTTTGGTACTTTCTAACGATTGAATTAAATGCAGTTTCGTCACCGTTCAAAAAATTTTTCACTAATTCAAAATCGTTATCGGGCTGCATACCTTCTACATTATTCTATTTATGGACAGCTTCACCGCTAAAAAGGTTTAAGCGGAAAACGTTAAACCAGTCAGTTTTTACCGGTGTCAAATTAACAAAAAGAAAATACTCATTCACAAACCAAGAGGTAAATAAAATGAAAAAGCATGTCTCGTTAATGTTGGCAGTAGTGATGTTACTAAGCGTTGCACTTTATGCTCAACCAGATCAAGGCGGAATGGGCATGGGACCGCGCAAGGGTCGTCAACAACTAAAAGACCTCCTCAAGTTAACGCCAGATCAAGAAAAACAGATTCAGGAGTTGCGTTATCAGCATCAGAAAGACGCTATCGATATTCGAGCTCAGATTCAAAAGAATCGTCTTGAACTGCGCAAAATGATTTCAGAGAAAAACATTAATGAAGCCAAAATATTCCAGTTAACTGATGAGAATAGCAAACTTCAGGGCGACTTGAAACATTCTGCAATTAAACATTTTCTTGATGTTTATAAATTACTGGATGATAATCAGAAAGTAATTTTTGCAAAACATTTTGAAAAATTCGGCGGTGAAAAATTCATGAAAGGACGAATGATGCAACACATAAAAGACCGTCAGATGGGAAAACGCGGAATGGGTGCAGGACCTGGACCAAATAATTTCTAATCGCAATCAAAAAAGAAAGCCCCGCTTAGCGGGGCTTTTTTCATAAATCACCTGTCACTGGTCGTAAAACTATTTCTTCAGCAACCAGATTGCTGTTTCCGCTATAAACTTGATAAACTACTTTCGCAATATCTTCCGTTTTCATCATTTTATCGGAGTGTTTGCTAATCACCTTGGTCGGCCAAATTTCAGTAACAGTTGCGCCTGGAGAAATATTTATGACACGAACATTTTTATCACGCAGTTCTTCGCGCAAAACTTTCGCATAAGCATGTAATCCGTTCTTCGAAGCAGAGTACGCGCTGCTTGCCGTAAATACTTTTTGTGTGACAGCTGACAAAATATTAATGATTGCGCCAGACTTATTTTCAATCATCTGCGGCAAAACTTTTTGCGTGACATAAATTGAACCGAGAAGATTTACTTCTATGATATCCCGAATCTCTTCAAATGAATTTTCTACGGCTTGCTTGAAGGAAGTTATACCGGCATTGTTGATTAAACATTCAACAAAATAATTTTGCGAAATGTGTTTGTAAAATTTGTCAACTGAATCAACCTTAGTCACGTCCAACTCGTAATATTCGAACGTGCCTGAAGAACCATTGAGTTCTTTTTGCAATTCTTTCAGGAGATCTACTCTCCGTGCTGTTCCAATAACATGTACACCGTTTTTTACAAACTCAGTTGCGATTGCTTTGCCAATGCCGGAACTCGCACCGGTGATCCAAGTAATTTTCTTTTGCCCGGTCATCAAATAGTTTTTTGCGAAATGAGATTCAAAAATTCAGCCCTTGTTCTTGCATCTTCCTTGAAAATGCCGTGCATTGCACTTGTAGTGGTAATCGAGTTTTGTTTTTGTACGCCGCGCATCATCATGCACATGTGATAAGCTTCAACAACGACAGCAACTCCGCGCGGTGATAAATATTCTTCCAACGTGTCGCAAATCTCTTGAGTCATACGTTCTTGAACCTGCAGTCTTCTGGCAAATACATCAACGATGCGCGGGATCTTGCTGAGCCCGACAATTTTTCCGTCCGGGATGTAAGCTATATGAACCTTTCCGTAAAATGGCAATAGATGATGTTCGCACATACTGTAGAAGTCAATATCCTTCACAATCACCATCTCGTCGTATTTCTCATTGAAGACAGCACCGTTGAGAACTTGCTTAATATCCTTTCGATAACCTTGAGTCAAGAACTCATAAGCCTTTGCAACCCTATGGGGCGTTTTCTTCAAACCTTCTCTTTCAGGATCTTCGCCAACTTCCTCAATTAGACTTCTTACATATTTTTCCAATACTTCGTAATTCACAGTTACACCTTTCCCCTATATTCTACATAGTTATTTTCTGTTTCGTAAATCTTTACTGAATAAAGTTTACCGGCGGGTATTTTGTCTTCTAGCTGTTCCCAGATACCAACTGCAATGTTTTCTACGGTTGGAATTTTGCTTTTCAAAAAATCCACATCCAGGTTAAGGTTTTTATGATCCACCTTGTTGATAATATGATCACGAATAATTTCTTTCAAAATTTTTAGATCAAGTACGTATCCTGTGGATTGATTAATCTCTCCAGCAACAACAACTTCCAAAACATAATTGTGCCCATGACCGTTTAAGTTGTTGCACTTGCCAAATATTCGTTCGTTTTCTTCGTCGGTAAATTTTTCATTGAACAAACGGTGCGAGGCGCTGAAGACTTCTCGACGCGTAACAAAAACCATCTTTTATATTTCTCCCAATGATTTCATTACTTCATCTGCATGACCGGAAACTTTAACCTTCTGAAAAATATTTCTAATCACTCCTTCACCATCGATGATAAACGTTGTTCGTTCTATTCCCATATATTTTCTTCCGTACATGCTTTTCTCTTTCCATACTCCGTATTTCTGAACAACTTTTTTATCGGCATCACTTAGCAAAGCAAAAGGCAGCTCGTATTTGTCGCTGAATTTCTTGTGCGACTCCGGTGAATCAATGCTGACACCCAAAATTACGGCTTTTAGTTTTTGAAAGTCGGGAAAAGTATCTCTGAAATCGCATGCCTCGTGTGTGCAGCCGGAAGTCATATCCTTCGGATAAAAATAAAGCACTACCTTTTTACCTTTAAAATCGGAAAGCGAGATTTTCTTGTTATCTTCATCTGGAAGTGTAAAACTTGGAGCTTTCTTGCCGGCTTCCAACATTTTTCATTCTCCTATTAACTTTATGTACTAAACAGACTAAAGAAGAACGCAGTTCCGTCTATCTACAAAAAAAGAAAGAGGCTGTCAAAAGTACTTGTTTATTCAAAAATAGAACTCTAATAACACAGATTAAACTCTCGCCTCGCTTCGCTCTCCGAAGCGGGGATTTTCACAGATTTATTTTTTGTCCGAAGGACTCCTTCGGAGAATAATCACTTTTGACATCCTCTTAAGCAATAATGAAAAACACATTAGGATAATTTTTTAAGAACCGATTGAATCGAATTGTAATTTGGTTCTTCGCCGGCGTTTTCCAATACTTCTGCATATTGAATCACACCGTTTTTGTCCACAACAAAAGCCGATCTTTTAGCAACACCTTTCAAATCCCACTTGCCTGCTAACCAAAGATCATAAAATGACCCATACTTCGGCGCAACCTCTTTATTGAAATCGCTTAATAATGGGAAATTGAATTTATGTTTATCGACCCACATTTTTTGAGCGAACGGGCCATCAACACTAATCGCTAAAACTTGAGCGTTGAGACTTTCATAATCCTTCATTCCATCTCTTGTTGAGCACAACTCTTTTTCGCAAACACTAGTACCAACAGCAGGGAAAAAAAGAATTACAACATTACTATTGCCTTTGAAACTGCCGAGTGACACAACTTCATTATTTGTATTCCTTAGTGTGAAATCGGGTGCGGCATCGCCAACTTTTACCGACATCTTAAACTCCTTTCTTAATCTTTAAGTTTTCTGCCAATTCGAACTTTGACTTGGAATTCGATTTTTCCATCCGAGGTCAACCGGCCGCGTTGTTCAACTACTTCAAACCAGCCGACTTTCTTTTCAGAATTCGCTTCCAAAACAATCTCCTTGACTGCTTCGGAAATTCCTTCGGTGGAAATTCCAACTCGTTCAATAACTTCGAATGTCTTTGACATATTAACCCCTTTCTATAAATAAAAAGTTCAATTGATAGTTCAGTTGGTGAAAAATCAAACCTAAAATAACTCTTTAGAATGTTAGATTAAAGAAATGCCTATCCTGATATCTCCAAATTCTCATCGCAAAATATTGCTTTTTATTTAGGGAACGTCTATTTTTATATGGACTAAATCTAAATAGTAACAAGAAATGAAATCAGGAAGAGAAGTTGTACACGAGGAATTCCGGCGCTTTTTAAAAAGAGGCGACCATCGGATTACTCCGGAACGTTTTGAAGTATTGGATCATGCGGTTGATTACGAAGGGCACTTTGGCGCAGATGAATTGTACGTTCAAATGAAAAGCAGCCATTCCGAAATTTCCCGAGCCACCGTTTATAATACGGTCGAGTTACTGGCGCAATGTGGTGTGCTTTCAAAAAGAAATTTTGGCGAGAACAAAACGCGCTACGAATCCAACGTCGGCAAAACTACTCACGATCATTTAATCTGCACAAACTGCGGCGCCATCAAAGAATTTTCCGAACCGAAACTTCAAAAAATAGTAAAACAAATTTCAAAGGATATCGGATTTGAAGCTTCCGGTTATTCCTTCAACATATTTGGTAAATGCACAAATCCAAGCTGCGGAATGAATAAAGAAAATGAATAGCACATTAGATAAAGCGAAAAAAGGTATTCCGGTTACCGTTGTAAAATTACCAGCGGGAGATATTAAATCACAATTGATAAGACTTGGCATTTCCGAAGGTGATACATTCAAATGTTTAGAAAGATTACCCGGCGGAACCATCGTTGTTCAAAAGAACAGGCAAGAAATCGCAGTTGGTTTTGATCTCGCAAAAAAAATTCAAGTTATTTTACAGAAATAAAATATTATGAAATCTGATAATATCCTTGGTATAAATAGCGAAATAAATTCTGCCCTTCTCACCGAAGAAAACGGAAGTTCCAAAAATATTTCCGAAGAGAAAATTGTACTTGTTGGAAATCCCAACGTCGGCAAGTCATGCTTCTTCAATTATCTTAGCGGGATGTACGTTGATGTATCCAACTTCCCCGGCACAACCGTATCAATAACCAAGAGTCATTACAAAGACAAATTTGTTTTTGATACGCCGGGCATATACGGAGTCGGTTCATTCAACGATGAAGAAAAAGTTGCAAGGAATATAATCCTTTCTGCCGATGTAATTTTGAATGTTGTCAACGCACTCAATCTTGAACGTGATCTTTTCCTTACGCTTCAGTTGATTGACATGGGGAAACGCGTTACAGTGCTGCTGAATTTCAGCGACGAATTGAAGAAGAGAAAAATCAAGATCAATATTGAAAAGTTGAAAGAATTGCTTGGTGTTGAAGTTATTTCAACAGCGGCAGTTGATAAATCCGGGTTTGATGAGCTTGATAATGCAATTGAACATGCAAAAGTCGGTAATCAACAGCTAGATCTTCATTTCATGATCCAGCAGATAATGGAAAATTCCGTCCCACAAGCAGAAGCCATTTTGATTCTTGAGGGTGACGAATCGGTAGCCGAACGTTACAATGTGAAAAACGGTACGCCGGAAGAACGAGAAAGAATTTATATCGGCAGACGAAACCGCGTGAACGAATTAGTAGATCAAGTTGAGTACGAGGATTCTAAGAAAGGCGAGATTTTTAATTTACTTGGGCGATTGTCTTTAAACCCAATTACAGGTATTCCTATTCTTCTTGTGATGCTTTTGTTGGTTTACTTTTTTATAGGTGATCTAATCTCGCAGCGCGTAGTAAATTTCACAGAAGTCAAGATAGGTCGGGAAATTTTTGAACACGACGTGAAAACATTCGTCGGCAATTATACGCCGGTAACAATTCAAGGAACAGTTACCGATGCATCTGGGAAAGTTCTAGAGAAAAAAACTTTCGACTTCCCTTCCGGAATTAGCGCGAACGAAACATTGCACAATAATTACGAAACATGGATTAAGCAAAACGCTGCACAATCAGAATTTAAGTTTAAGAATCCGCTTGTTCAACTTTTCTTTGGAGAGTTCGGCGTAATAACAATGACTATAACATATTTGCTATTCTTACTGCTGCCACTTGTGATTGGATTCTATTTCATCATGGCACTGCTTGAAGACAGCGGTTATCTTCCAAGATTAGCAACGATGCTCGATCGTTCCTTTAACAAAATTGGCTTAAACGGACGCGCGGTAATTCCAATCATGCTGGGATTCGGATGCATTACCATGGCAAACATTACTACAAGATTACTTGGAACCGAGCGTGAAAAATCTATAGTAACAGCAATTTTGCAATTTGTAATTCCATGTTCGGCACAATTAGCCGTAATAGCTGCATTGTTGAGCGGCGCGGGATTTGGTCCAATCATCCTTTACATATCTGTGATCGGAAGCGTGTTAATTATTTTATCGACTGTCTTAAACAAAATGCTTCCGGGCGAGAGCTCTCCCCTATTGATCGATTTGCCAATGATTAGAATTCCTAAGATGAACAACATCTTCAAAAAAACTTTATTCAGAACTTGGGGCTTCATGAAGGAAGCCGGTTTCTGGTTTTTTGTCGGAGCTCTTGCTGTAGGGGTTATGCAAATCACAGGTTTGCTTGATGTTTGGCAAAACTTATTAGCTCCGCTTACAACCGAATGGCTGAAACTTCCCAAAGAAGCAGCGAATGCTTTCGTGATGGGAATGGTTCGCAGAGATTTCGGCGCAGCAGGACTCTTTCACATGAGTTTATCCATCATGCAGAAAACAGTTGCCATTATCACGATTACAATTTTTGTACCGTGCATTGCCTCTTTCGTTGTTATGCTGAAAGAAAGAGGTTGGAAAGAAGGAACTGCAATTTGGATCGGAACATGGGTAACTGCATTTTTGATCGGCGGTATTGTCGCACAATTTGTGTTATGACAAATGAAGAAAAATGAAATTCCAAAATATCCGTTGATCTGGCGCAAAGAAGATTTCTTCATTAAAATTTATTCTTCCATCCCGAACATTTCTACCGGGATTTTAATCACAACCGACAAAGCAACTTTCGTTGTTGATCCCGGCGACGGAATCTTGCGCGATCTAAACAAAGATGTTGGCGCTGTAACAATTCTAAAAATCTCCGATATTTTTGTCAGTCATGGTCATCATGATCATGTCGGCGGAGTTTGGTCGCTGTTAACCTATCTTTCCGTTATGAAGAAGAAGAGTCCGCTGAACATCTATTATCCGAAAGGATGTTTGGAGATCGAAAGCATTCACAAAGCCTTCATCAGCGTTTACGGAAAAGAACTTTCTTACCCGATTGTATTGAAGCAGATCAGCAGCGCAAAAAATTTTAAACGTAATTCCGTGACCATTAAACCGTTTAAAGTAAATCATAGAGAACTCACCGAAGATTCACGCTCCACCATTTTAGTCCCATCGCTTGGATTCAAATTTATTCATGACGAAAAATCCATTTGCTACGGCGGCGATACCGCTTACTGCGATTCGCTTGCAAAAATGGCTAAGGATTCCGATCTAGCAATCATTGAAGCTGGCGCTAAAGAAAAAAAATCGCAACTTCACATGACGATTGAAGAAGCATCGCAAATAGGCAAAACAGCGAAAGATTATTTCTTGGTTCATGTGCCCGAATAATATTATTTTCGAGCTATAATCAATAAGATTCTGGAGGCATCATGAAACGCTATTCCATTCTTGTAATTGCTCTATTCTCATCTTTCCTTTTCGCACAGAACAAAATTCACAATCCGTTAATCACTGCTGAAGAAATTAAAGCGAACATTTATTATTTGGCATCCGATGATATGAAAGGCAGATTTACCGGCAGCCCTGAAGAACGAAAAGCCGGCGACTACATAAAAAATGAATTTGAAGTCTATGGATTAAAACCAGCATTCAACGGAAACTGGTTTCAAGAATTTCCTTTTGTTGAAAAAGTCCAACTCACAAAGGCAAACTCGTTAACATTAGACATCAACGGCAAAAAACAAAATTTAAAACTTGGTAAAGAATTTACTACGGTATCTTACTCGGCAAACGGAAAAGTTACAGGCAATTTAGTCTTTGCCGGATATGGAGTCTCTGCGCCAAAGCTAGGTTACGATGACTATGCCGGTCTGGATGTCAAAGGCAAAATTGTTGTCGTGATGCGTTATCATCCCGAACATGATAGCTCAAAATCTGAATTTGACCGCTATGCTTCTTTTAGAAACAAGGCAACGATTGCAAAAGAAAAAGGCGCTGCCGGAATTATCTTGGTCAATGGATACGCGCCGGTGAACGAGGACGATCCTTTGATGAATCTTCGTTACGATGGTGCGCCGCCTATGTCCGACATTTTTGTTCAGAACATGAAAAGAGCATTTGTGGATCAACTATTTAAGTCGGAAGGATTAAATTTTTCCGATTATCAGAAAAAAATTGATGCGACAAAAAAACCGGATTCGTTTGTTTTTAAAAATGCTAAAGCCACGTTATCGACCGGCGTGAATGAGATTGTTAGCAAAGGAAGAAACGTTGCCGGAATGATTGAAGGTTCAGACCCAACACTGAAAAACGAATACATCGTCATCGGCGCTCACTACGATCATCTTGGTATCGATCAGCTGAAAGAATCCTCTATGTACAAAGGCAAAGAACCGATGATTCATCACGGTGCAGATGATAATGCTTCGGGAACTTCGGGCTTATTAGAAATCGCTGAGAAGTTCGCATCGATCAAAGAGCGAGTTAAACGAAGCATAATATTTGTCGCATTCTCCGGCGAGGAACTCGGCATTCTTGGTTCAACTTACTTTACAAATAATTCACCCGTATCTTTAAATGAAATTGCTGCGATGTTGAACATGGACATGATCGGTCGTTTGAATGATGAGAACAGTTTAACAATTATCGGTACCGGAACTTCATCTGAATGGAAAACTCTTTTGAACGAAAAAAATAAGTACGGATTCAAATTAGGTTTCAACGAAAGCGGTTCCGGCGGAAGTGATCATCAGGCGTTCACGAACAAAAATATTCCTGTGCTTTTCTTTTTTACCGGTACACATTCCGATTATCATAAACCATCGGACACGGCGGATAAAATCAACAACGAAGGCGAAGCTCGCGTAGTAAATTATGTTTATGACATTGCTGATGATATCGATCTTGAAGCTAAACGTCCGGACTTTATTAAAGTTGAAGAACCAGCAAACCGAGGAGAAGTTAGAACACGTGTTACTGTCGGCACAGTTCCCGAATTTGGATTTAACGGAAACGGCTACAAGATTTCCGGCGTTTCAGAAGGCGGACCGGCAGCAAAAGCTGGAATGAAAGCCAATGACATAATTATAAAGTTTGGTCCAAAAACAGTTAACAACATTTATGACTTTATGTACGCCATGGGTGATTACAAAGCCGGGGACAAAGTTGAAGTTGTAGTTTTGCGCGACGGAAAAGAAGTGAAACTGAACGTAGAGTTGATGGCGAAATAATTTTTAACTCTCTGTTGGTATAAGTTCAAAGGCGAAACAAATGTTTCGCCTTTGAATTTTATGAAGCTACTAATAGCTGAATGACAATGACACCACAACATTTCTCGGCATGCCGGGTTCAAGATAAACTGCTTCGCCGTTAACTATATCCGGATTCACGAATGCCGACGCGGCATATTTCAAATCAAACAAATTGTTAACGGCAACAAATCCTCTAACTGTAAGATCACCGATAATCTTTACCGGTTTGTTCAAACCTATAGTTGCATTTACCACATTAAAAGCCGGAACCGACAAAGTGTTCGCGTCATCAACAAAGTATTTTCCAATTCCGTTTATGCCTAGAGAAATAAAAATTCCGTTAAACTCGCTGGGAGTTGCAGTCACACCAATGTTGTAAAAGAAATCCGGTACACCGGCAACTTTGTTGTTTTTGTAATCGGCAAAACTTCCCGCCTTCCCGTAATGAACCGAGTCCACGAGATAATCTTGATATTTATTATCCAACAAAGTGAATGCTGCGTTGAATAAAATGCCATGCGCAAATTGAATCGAGCCGTTCAGCTCGGCGCCGAGTCGTCTCGTTTTTCCGGCGGTAAAATAAAATCTTCCTCCTCGATACGGAATGATATCATTTCTAACATCAATGTAATAGAGCGCCAAATAATAAGTGATCAATTTCATAAAATTATTTTTATCTAGCACCGAGATATTTTTCGAACCTACTTCATAAGTTGTTGAGATTATCGGATCCAAAAGCGGATTGATCAGATAAACCAAATCTTGACCGTACGTGCCCGCCGGATCGGTTTCGTTGCCGGCAGGGACTTCGATTCCGCCGCCAAGATTTGCGTACAAACTGTTGGTTGGTGTAATTCGATATGTTATGCCAGCTTTCGGAGTAATTCTCTCGAATGATTTTTTCTGAACTCCAAACTGCGGTGCCATAAAATCTTCGTAGTTATAGGAAACGTTATCGTACCTTGCGCCGGCAATTACACTAAATTTTTCGTTGAATAAAATTTCATCTTGAATAAACGCGCCAAAAGTGTTTGCGCCTTCGCGTTTATCGGCTTTCAGATCACTGCCGCGACCGTTTGTGGGCGACAAACTGTAAAACAAAATTGCACCGTCTTGGTAAGCTTCATCTGTGCCGATTATTAATTTGTTAACGGTTGTTGAAGAAATCGAAGTTGTATTGTTAAAAATAATATTACCTCCAACATGGTACCGAGTGAAATCGCGATAAGTGCCGCGTTCGGAACGCTGCAAGTATTTCGGATTTACGAACAACATTCCTGAAATACCGTTTGAGTTATCAAACTCGTGATTGAGAGTAACACCAATTTTCCCCAGTCTGTTAAAACGTCTTTCGTCCCGTTGTTCATAGGTTGTGTTTGATTGAGCCGGGTCAGCGTCGAATTGTTTCTGAGTCAATGGACCTGGAATATGGAACGTGTTGGACGTACCTGAAATAAACACACCTAACTTTGTCACATCATTAAGGTCGGAAACAAATCCCAAATTGAAAAGTGTTCTGAAACTGCTGGAATGTTTTCTCCATCCGTCTATATTACTATTCGACAATGAAGAAAAAATTTTGCCGTTTAAGAAATTTGAATTTGTTTTGATCTGAATATCGTTGTAACCAAAACTTCCTACCATTGTTCGTAGCGACAACTCAGACTCGTCTCCAGATGGAATAGTAGAAAGATTAATAACGCCGCCGGATGCATTTCCCCAGACAGCAGATGCATTTGAACGAATAACCTCAATATGATCTGCAATACTCAAATCAATTTGATCGAACGATGTTCTGCCATCGGGTTCAGTTTCCGGAATACCATCAATCATAACACGAATTCCGCGTGACGTGCCGGAGTTTGATCTGTCACCGGCGCCGCGCGCACCAAATCCTCTAATAACAATTCTAACGTCTTGGTTTCCTGCGCGTGATTGTGCCAGAACACCGGGTACAGAGTTCAGCGCTTCATCCAATCCGTAACCTCTCAGATTTTTTAGCTGCTGCGATTGTATTATTGATACCGCATAAGGAATTTCCAAAACTTGTTCGGCGTAACGCGTTGCAGATACTGTTACTTGTTTCATTTGATACTCTGCCGTGTCCTTTTGCGCGTCCGTAAATTTTTCAACCGTTTGCTGCGCCAACGTAAATGAACATGCAATGAAGAATAACAGGATAAGTCTTTTCATCTTATCTCCTAAAAATTTCAGAATGATTTGAAAAACACTTCAGCACACCATTGCAGCCAACCAATAGATTTCAACGAATTCTAGAAATTGAATCTACAGGCACAATGATAGCTTATGGAATTTGTTCTTTGATTTTAGGCGAAGATAAGTTTGGGAGGAGGGGTTAACACTTGCAGATCAATCTGGGAGTGTTGGATCACACAGAAATTTGAATAACTATTTTTTTGTTCCGGCGATGAAACGTTTGCTTTCTTCCCGGTCTCTGCGTATTGGATTAATTGTAAAAGATTTGTTAAAGGATTAGTTGCTGATTTAGAATCGAGATTTTTACGGACTTCATTCGAGAATTCTTTATTTAGTTCGTCTTCCTTTTCATCATGGATACAAGAGAAAATTAATTTACCGTCTTGTCTTTCTTCCTTAACAACATCATACATCTTTCCTTGAAAACGAATTTCTCGTTCGTTGATGCGCTGCAAAAGCTTGCCGGCTTCGTAATCGGCAACTGAAATTGAAAGTACTTCAATTCTCTTTGATGATTTCAGCTCGCTGATTTCTTTCCATGTTTCTTCTTTCAATTTTTCTTTTGCGCCGACAAAAAGAAATATGAAACCAACCGCGTTAAACACAAATGAGATCAACACTAAAGTCAAAAATATTTTTCCGGCTTTTATCATAGATACTAACTTGATCGAATTTTCTTTACAAAATAACAAAGGCGAATCAAAGATTCGCCTAATTCTCAATTCGCAACCTTGCCTGCCGGCAGGCAGGTTATAAATTCCCAATTATTTGTTTATCTCCTCCAACGGTACGGCTGTTTCTTTCATCGAATGAACTTTGTTCGGCACAGGAATCGAAACATCTTTCTTTACATATTTTTCAAACTCATCGCGGAATCGTGTGATCATAAATTTAACCGGCCACGCAGCGGCATCGCCGAGAGCACAAATTGTATTTCCCTCAATGTTATTTGCAACGCTGATCAGCAAATCTAAATCTGCCGATGTGCCGTTTCCGGCATCGATGCGGCGTAAAGTTTTTTCCATCCAGCCGGTACCTTCTCGGCATGGCGTGCATTGCCCACAGCTTTCATGATGATAAAAGTGCGCGATGCGAATTAAAACTTTCAACAAGTTTGTATCTTCGTCCATCACCATCACGCCGCCGGTTCCGATAGCAGAGCCAACCTCTTTGAGCGATTCCGCATCCATGCGAACGCCTTCGAGCTGATCTCCGCGCAACGGAGGCATCGATGATCCGCCGGGGATTACACATTTAATTTTTTTATTTCCTGGAACTCCGCCGGCGTAGTTGTAAATTAAATCGGTCAACAAAATTCCGGAAGGAAGTTCGTAAACGCCGGGTTTATTAACGTGTCCGCTCACTCCAAACAAAATTGTGCCGGGATGTTTCGGTGCACCGATTTTCGAAAACCATTCCCACCCTTTTGAAATTATTGCCGGAACGTTGGTAATTGTTTCAACGTTGTTGATCGTAGTTGGATTTCCCCACAATCCATTTTGCGCCGGGAACGGTGGTTTTACTCTCGGGTATCCGCGCAATCCTTCAATTGAATTCATCAACGATGATTCTTCGCCGCAAATGTAAGCGCCGGCTCCTTTATGAATAAATAAGTCGCAGCTGAAATCGATTCCAAAAGTTTCTTTCATTTTTTCGCCGACGAATCCGCGCGCGTATGCTTCGTCAACTGCTTTCTGCATCAGATTAACCCATTTGTGATATTCACCGCGGATATACAAATACGCAACCTTAGCGCCGATGGCGTAACATGTTATGATCGCACCTTCGATTAGCTGGAAAGGATTGTCTTCGAATATTTGTCTATCCTTAAACGAACCGGGCTCGCTTTCGTCACCGTTGATGCAGAGATATTTCGGTTTGTCGTTCGACTTCGGCATGAAGCTCCACTTCAAACCAGCCAAGAATGCCGCGCCGCCTCTTCCGCGCAGTCCGGATTTTTTCACTTGATCAATTAACTCATCCGGAGTTTGCATGAAAGCTTTTTTTGCCGATTCGAATCCGGCATTGGCAAGATAAACTTCCAACTGATTCAGATTCGGTATTTCAGGTAATACGATTCGTTCCATTATTTCAGCGAGTCGATAATTTCTAAAACTTTTTCTTTACTTAGATTCTCGAAGTAGTCTTCGTTGACGGCAATCATCGGTGCGTAACCGCACGCGCCCATGCATTCAACTTCTTCCAGAGAATATTTTCCATCAACAGTAACTTGCATGTGATCGATACCGAGCTTTCCTTTTACATCATCCCAAATTTCGTAAGCGCCGCGCAGCATGCAAGAAACATTTGTGCAAACTTGTATGTGATACTTTCCCAACGGTTTTGTGTGATACATCGTATAGAACGTTACAACGCTAAGCACATTTACTTTGTCGATTCCCAAAACATTGGCAATCTCTTCCAT
>JAKAEE010000035.1 GCA_021820065.1 Bacteroidota bacterium
ATTTACAAAATTTGTTCCTTTAACAACTCGTCCGTCTTTAACGTCAAGACACGGTATAATTCTTTTACTTACCAAAACTAATCAAGTCCTCCAAACGGATTTTCTTTTCATAAATTGCTTTGCCCACCACAACCGCGTGCAGATTTAACTCATGCAGTTTCAAAATGTCATGCAGACTTCCAACGCCGCCGGAAGCGACAAGTTTTATCTTGGGATACTTCTTCAAGATTTTCTGATACAGCCCGTGACTGGGACCGCTCAACGTTCCGTCCTTGCTGATGTCTGTGCAGAGAAAAGTATTGATGCCGAGATTCGAGCAATAATTGATGTGATCGTAAATACTTATGCCGCTGTTTTCGGTCCAGCCTTTTGTAAAAATAGTTTCGAAGTTGGAATCGATAGCAGCAATAAATGCGTCCGGATTATTTGACGTAACAATTTTTTCAAATTCGGTTTTATCGGTTATGGAAATGGAACCGATGATAATTTTATCGACACCAATTTTCAATAGTTCGGTAACTTGGTCGGCATTTCTAATTCCTCCGCCGAACTCAACTTTGAGTTTTGTTTTCGTTTTAATCAGCTTGAGTGTGGGGAGTATGCTGATTGTTCCGCTTTTGGAGGCGAACAAATCGACAACATGAAGCCAGCCGAATCCGGTCTGCTCATATTTTTTAGCAAGATCCAAAGGAGTTTCTTCGTAAAAAGTTGCCTGGTTAAAATCTCCTTGTGTCAATCGTGCAACTTTGCCTTGATATATATCTACTGCTGGTATCGTTAACATTTTTCTATGAAGTTTTTAATTAATTGAATGCCGGCTTCGCCCGATTTTTCTGGATGAAACTGAACGCCGTAGAAATTATCTCTTTCACAAGACGCAGAGAAAAAAGTTTCATGATTTGTCTGTGCCGTCGAAAATTGATTGAGCGGCACATAATACGAATGCGCGAAATAGAAAAAAGATTTATCCGGAATACCGTTGAATAATTTGCTCGGTTTAAGAATCTCAACTTGGTTCCATCCCATGTGAGGTACTTTCGTTTTTGTGTTGTCAAAAATTTCCGTCGAACCCGGGAAAACTCCCAAGCATGAAACATTTCCTTCCGCAGAGCGGCAGCAGAGCATCTGCATTCCCAAACAAATGCCGAGCAGCGGTTTATTCGTCATTTGAAGAAATGAAAAAAGATTAAGAAGGTGAAGACGCTTTACGGCATACGAAGCTTCTCCCACTCCGGGGAAAATAATTTTGTCGGCGTCTAAAATTTCCTTTTCATTATTTGTAATAACAAATCGTGTGTTCAAATCGTTCAGCGCGTTGGCGACCGATTCGATATTTCCGGCGCCGTAATCAATTAATGCTATCATAGCAAACCTTTTGTTGAAGGTAAAGAATTCTTCGCGCGTTCGTCAATCCGGCAAGCTTCGTTTAATGATTTTGCAAAAGCTTTGAACAGCGCTTCGATTTTATGATGGTCGTTTTTCCCTTGAGTTTTCAAATATAAATTGGCTCCCATACCGCCGGCTAAACCTCTAAAAAATTCTTCGGTAAGTTCGGTGGGGAAGTCGCCGACTTTTTCTCTCGAAAACTCGGCATCGAAGTTCAGATAAATCCGACCGCCGAGATCAAGCGCGCATATAGCAACGGAATCGTCCATCGGCAAAAAACAGCCGTAACGTTTTATGCCAAGTTTGCTGCCAAGCGCTTTTCTGATTGCTTCCCCCAATGCAATGCCGGTATCTTCCACGGTATGATGTTCGTCGATGTGCAAATCGCCCTTAACAGTGACGAACAAATTTATGTTTGCATGTCGCGCAATTTGATCCAGCATGTGATCAAAAAATCCAATGCCGGTTTTAATTTTCTTTTGTCCGTTACCATCAAGCTCAACGGTAATGCCAATTTCGGTTTCTTTTGTCTTACGCTGCACTGTTGCAGAGCGTTGCATCGTGATAATAAAATCTGCGGCTTGATCAAAACTTCTTATTGTATTTTTTGAACCGACAAGGATAGAATTTTTCTTTTTCGATTTCGTGGTTGTGATTATGTAATCAAACGAACTCATTTGTGCGGCGTCGTTAAGTTCAACGTTCTCAAGCCGAAGCAATTTTAAGAACAGCTTATCAACTGATTTTGGCTGTTCAATGTAAAGATTAAATCTCTCCGACAATTTTTTGATTCCGGAAATCAATCCCGCAGATTTTGGATCATCGAACTTAAAAAAGTTTTTATCGATCAGAATGCTTTTCATAAAATCTCTTCCAATTTTTTGAGAAACAAATTATTCTCTTCTTCGGTGCCGACAGTTACGCGAAGATATCCTCCAAAGTTGAACTGATTGCTTCTGTCTCTGATGACAATTCCGTTTGTCTCCAGATAACTGAAAACTTTTTGAGGATTATCAACCTTGAACGAAATAAAATTGGCATCGGACGGCAAAACATTAAGAACTTTTTTCCTTTGACGCAATTCTTTTTCCAACCTTTTTCGCTCTGAGAGTATTTTTTTTATAAACTCGTTGCGCTTGGAAATATTCTTGATAGCTCCGAGAATTGCGTTGGAGGTTAGTTTGTTCATGTTGTACGGCGCCTTAACTTTGAATAACAAGTTGGTGATCTCTTCGTTTGCGGCGCAGAATCCGCAACGCACTCCGGCAAGTCCCCACGCCTTTGAAAAAGTTCTCATCACAACAAGATTTGGATATTCCAAAGTTTGTTTGATCAAACCGTCATGTTCGGAAAAATCTATGTATGCTTCATCGACAACAACAAGAACATTTAATTCTTTTGCTAATTCCAAAATTTGTTTTGACTCGATCAAGTTTGAGCTGGGATTGTTCGGTGAGCAGATAAAAATAATTTTCGTTTTCTCGTCAACTGCTTTTTTGATCGCTTCAGTATCCAATTGAAAATTCTGGTCGAGAGGAACATTGGTAACACCGACGGCGTTGATATCGCAAGCTACTTTGTACATGCCGTATGTCGGCTCGCAGACAATAACTTTGTCTTTTTCGGGATAACAGAAAACTCTAATCAGCAGATCAATAATTTCATCCGACCCGACGCCGAAAAACAAATTCTGAGGAGGAATATTCAAAGCTTCACCAAGTACTTGTCGCAGTTGCGTCTGCTGCGGATCGGGGTAACGGTTTAGCTGCAACGGAGTGAAGTTATCCAATACGCTGCCATAACTGTTCTCGTTGGCGTCCAAAAGAATTCCGGTTAAGTGCGATTGCCGTGCCGACGTGTAAGGTTTGAGCGACAAAATATTTTTTCGAACAAGATTTTTAATTTCCATTTTTTAGTCTCACTCTAACTGAGTTTGCGTGTGCATCAAGTTTTTCGGATTCGGCTAACTGAATTACTGTTGATGATATTTTTTTCAATCCATTGCGGGTTAGTTTCTGAAATGTTATCGGTTTCATAAAAGATTCCACACTAACTCCGCCGATTGATTTTGCGTAACCGTATGTCGGCAGCGAATGGTTTGTCCCGGATGCATAATCTCCTACGCTTTCCGGCGAGAACGCGCCTATAAAAACAGAACCGGCGTTTGTGATTTGCGAAACATATTTTTCTGCATTCTTTAAATTAAGTATCAAATGTTCCGGTGCATAGTTATTGCTGAGTTTAATTGCCTCATGAATAGTTGGAACGATCATAATGAAGGATGAATTGATAGATTGTTTCGCCAATTCTTTGCGCGGCAGAACTTTTATTTGTTTTGAAATTTCTTTCACAGTTCCATCCGCAAGTTTTGCGCTTGTTGTAAGAAGAATCACTTGTGAGTCTGCGCCGTGTTCAGCCTGTGCAAGAAGATCTGAAGCAACATAAGCCGGATTAGCAAACTCATCAGCGATAATCAAGACCTCACTTGGTCCAGAAGGCATATCAATTGTGCACCCGTCGGGGTCATTGCTTACAATCGTTTTTGCAGTCGTTACAAATTGATTTCCCGGTCCCAAAATTTTATCAACTTTCTTAATACTTTTTGTTCCATACGACATCATTGCAATTGCATGAGCTCCGCCAACTTTATAAAATTCTTTCACACCGCAAATTTTTGCAGCGTAAGCCAGTGCCGGATGAATTTCGTTGCCTTGTGTCGGCGACGAAACGATTATTCTTTTGCAACAGGCAATCTTTGCGGGAATACCAAGCATCAGCATTGTCGAAACTAATACAGCGCTTCCGCCTGGAATGTAGAGCCCGACGTTTTCAATAGGCAAATGTCTCCGCCGGCAATTTACGCCCGGCATTGTTTCGATAGAATAACTCAACGGTTTTTGTTTCAGATGAAAACGCTCTATGTTTTTCGCCGCCGTATTGATTGCCGTTTTAGTTGCCACATCAAGTTTTTTCTCGGCAGTTGTTAATTCTAATGCTGTTGCCCTAACAGAATTTCCTAAAAGTCCGTCGAACTTTTTTGCGTACTTCAACATAGCTTTGTCACCGTTCTTCTTAACATCTTCCACGATTGGTTTGACAAGAGCGCCAACTTTTTCTGTATTGATAGATGTTCGTCCGAACAACTTTTGAAGTTGTTTCTCTGATACGGTTTTGTAATTAAAGATTTTCATACAATCATATTCTCAATTGGTAAAAGTAAAATACCGCTTGCGCCTGCATCCATCAACTGCCTGTGAATAGCCCAAAATTTATCCGATGGAATTACCGCATGAACAGCAACCATGTTTTCATCTGCGAGCGGAACAATTGTTGGACTTTTTAGCGAAGGTAAAATTCTCTCGATTTCTTCCAGAGCTTTCCGCGGAGCGTTCATCATTAAATATTTTGATGATTTAGCGTTCAATGCCGAATCAATTCTGACAAGCAAATTTTGAAGTGTTTCCTCCTTTACCGGATCGTTTGAAAGATTTGGTGTCGCTATCAACACTGCTTCAGATGAAAACACATCGAACGATTTTTTCAGTTTGTTCATTTTTAATGTGTTGCCCGTGGAAACTAGATCGCAAATCAAATCTGCTACCCCCAACGAAGGTGCTATCTCTACCGAGCCGCTGATTTCAACTGCTGTTGCATTGATATTATTTTGCTGAAGAAAATTGTTAAGAAGATTTGGGAACGAAGTCGCAATTCTTTGCCCGTTCAATTCCGAAAGTTTAGTAATGTTCTTATTCTCCGGTATTGCTAGCGCAAGGTTACATCTTCCGTATCCAAGTTTTCTTACGAGTTCTACTTTTGCTTTTTTTTCCTGAATTACATCTTCGCCCACGATTCCTATATCGGCAACGCCATCCTGAACATATTCCGGAATGTCATCATCTCTAAGAAAAAGAATGTCCAGCTCAAAATTTCTGGATGAGATGATCAATCTTTCGGAATAATCTTCGATGTCTAAACCGCAATTGCGAAGAAGCTGAAGCGATTTGTCCGTTAATCTTCCTTTTTTCTGAATAGCTAATTTCATATTTCCATTTAACATGTCTTCTCCTTTAAAACAAAAAACCCCGACATGTGCCGGGGTTTCAAATTCAATTTACTAATTCTATTTATAATTCACCGGCACCTAATGAAGGGAAAAAATGATGGTGGTGATGAATTGTTGTTCTAATTTTCATTGTTGTGTTTTTTTGTTGGGCGAAAGATACAAAAAATTACAAAATATCCAAATTCAGCCTAGAGCACATGTTGTGGCAAAATAAAAGGTAACCGAGATACAGTCAGAAATAATGGATTCATTGCGAATGTAAAGCGAACAGCCTGGTCGCTCTACGCAACCCGGGGCAAACAAAATTTATCATGTTTTAATCGGATTATTTCGTTATGTTGAATTAAAATTTGGATACAAAACTATGCTAATTATTTTTACAGGTTTGTTTATGGGATTTCTGCACGTGCTGTCTGGCCCTGATCATCTAGCAGCAATCTCACCGCTCGCAATTGAAAAGAAAAAATCAAGCTGGGTAATCGGTTTGAAGTGGGGAATTGGACACACGAGCGGTGTATTTGTTGTCGGTCTGCTTGTCTTGTTGTTTAGAGAAATTATTTCCATAGATATTGTTTCTTCGTTCAGCGAAAGGATAGTTGGAATTGTTTTGATCGGGATTGGCGCATGGGGTCTGCAAAAAATTTTCAGATCGAACTTGCATATACACTCACACAATCATGATGGTGTTAAACATCTTCATTTTCATTCACACGAAGAAAAAATTTCTCATCAAGACCCGAGCGCTCACTTTCACACCCATACGGCGCTTATAGTCGGCATCATTCATGGTTTAGCTGGTAGTTCGCATCTCTTGGGTGTTTTACCGGCACTAGCGCTACCAACAAAAGTTGAAGCTGCCAGTTATTTAATTTCGTTTGGTATCGGGACTATTCTTGCGATGGTAATTTTTTCAGAAGTGCTTGGAAGAGTGGCATACCGTTTTGCTGAATACGGGCAAAAGATTTATCGCGGTTTATCAATCTCATTCAGCTCAATTGCAATTGCAATAGGATTGTTCTGGATAATCAAATAGAAATTCTATTCGTAATATGAGCTAGCTTTTAACGGACGTGTCGTTTGCTGTCCGCTTCCGAAAATCGGCGATGTCAAATCAGCATTTGCAGGAATGTACTCAATTTCACCGTTGCCGCTCATTTGAACCTGACCGCCCGCAGCTAAACTTCCTTTAATTTCTCCGTTACCGCTTATCTGTATATTGTGGAGCGAAAGATACTGACCATACATGTCGCTGTTACCGCTCAATTGAATGTTCCCAACGCTATACAATGAAAACGTGCTCTTGTCTTCTTCATGAGTTTGAAAACGAACGTTACCGCTCATCTGCGAATTGCCTTTCACCACAATTATTCCGTAACCAGTAACAGTAACATTACCAGACCAACTTAGATTTCCGCCGACGTAAATTATTTTTGGATTCTGAGCTGTCCCTAAAGTAACCGTATTATTTCCGCTTAAATTGAAGTTGCCGGGGTAAGTTTGTTGTGCTATACTTTGATAATCATCCGGATTAAAAGTTGGAACCGGTACAGGCGAGATTTGGTTTGTTACAGGCAAGTGATCTGGGTTTTGATTTGGCTGGATTTCAGGATGCCCGCTTTGCGAGTACTGATTGACATATGTAACAAAGCCTTCAATCTCAGGGTTCCCGCTCAATTGTACACTGCCGTTTGAATGCACATTTGCATTATACTCTTCCTCGGCTTGTATTTCAGTATTTCCGGACAATTGTAAATTTCCGTTTGAAAAAAGAGCATATCGAAACGCCGGCGGAGGTACCGGTCCCCCGCTGCCGGGTTTCTTCATCATAGAAACCATTTTTTTAGTCTGGCCGAAATAAGTAGCGGTCACAGATATTTTCACCATTGAATCCGGTGATACTACGGTGTCTCTTACCGTATATACCGCTTGACCGCCAAACAAATTTTTTGTTGTCGGAGATGTAACTCTAAACTGAATACTGTCGGCGAGCTGAGATGTCAACATTTCTACCATTGAATTGCCGATGTCTCTTGTTCTAAGTTCCGCGTAATAACTGTAAGAGGAACTTGATTGATTTAGGAGCGCATTGTTAACGTTGAAATTTATAACCGCAAAAACTGAAAGCGTTCCGAGAAGATATATTAGTACAGTTTTGCCCATCTAATCACCTACTGCAAATTTCGTGGTCTAAATTCTTTTCTCCATTCAACCGGAGCGTATGAATTATCTATAGGATCCGCCAACTCTGTTTTAATCAAAACTCGAATGGTTCTGATTCTATTCAAATTTGATTGGCTTGTTAGTGAAGCGTAGGAAAGACTATTCAACAACGAATCATAATACTGCATGTAAAATCTGGTTACTATCGCTGCAGTATATGTGGTCTGGTTTACCTTTCTGTAAAGTAGCTTATCATTTGGATTAGTAGTGCTGCTCATTGAAGATGTTGCGCTTAAGTAATAAGTAAGGGTATCCATTGTCCCGTTGTTATTGTAATCAGAAGCATACTTGATTAAAC
Organism: Bacteroidota bacterium; assembly: GCA_021820065.1. Classification (GTDB taxonomy): domain Bacteria; phylum Bacteroidota; class Ignavibacteria; order Ignavibacteriales; family Melioribacteraceae; genus Fen-1258. The sequence continues at coordinate 7,968 of JAKAEE010000035.1, forward strand.
TGGAATCTGCCTGTACAATCTTAGAGCCCGTTGCTTTGAATCCGATTTTGTAAAAGTCGTCCTCTATAATTTGAGCAGCGGTAATTGCACTCTGCTGGTTGAAAGTATCCTGATAATATTGAGTTGCAGAACTACTCACTCTCAAATTAAGTGCAAGAATAATAAGAATAACATAACCCGCAATTACTGAAGAACCGATTAATTCAATTAAATCAGACATAGTTTCTAATAAGTTTTTGCATAACTAAATTTAAGTGTATCCTTTAAATAAATATTGGTCACGAAAACGTCTATTCGTTTTGTAAATGTCCTTGTTCCGCTAAGCTGATCAGGATTCATTTTTGTTGCGTAGTTTACATCAACATGGCTGTGGAATATTCCCATCACGGAAAGAGTATCGTTTCTTGAATAGTTCTTGTAGTCGTCAACATCATTAAATTGAATAACGTTACTTTCGCCGGCATCCGGTCCTAATAAATTCACAGCTGTTAGTGAGTTTGGGTTGGTGACGCTTGCAGAGACGGTATTCTGATCGAATGACTTGGTAAGGATTTGATCTATGATGGATTGTGCTACACCTGATCCCGTTATGTAAGCTTCATTGTATAAATCAGAGTCGGTTTTCGATCCAAACGAGTTGTAAATTGTTAACGAAACAACTCCGAGTAAAATTAAACCGCCCGCAACTAGTAATAATTGTGCTGAACCCATCTGGTTTACTTATTGTTAACAAATTTTACATTGCCGGCTGGTTTACACCTAGAACCAACTTACAAAAAAAAATGAAACAAACCAACGACAAAAAATCCATTTTTAGGCGCGCGCAACTTCCTTAATCTAAATCCCAAACTTACTTTACGTACCCCTCTAAGACATTAATCAAGTCCTTTGGCATTACCGGTTTGGTCAGAAATAAATCGATGCCGGCTTCAAATGCTCTTTGTCGTTCTTTGTTGGATCGAAATGCTGTAAAAGCTATGACAGGTTTTGTTTTGTGTTTTTCCGACTGTCTCAACTGGCGGGTTAAATCGCAGCCGTCCACTTCTTCTCTTAATGAAATATCCATCAAGAATATATCGTACTCTTTGTTAGCAGTCGAGTCAAGAAATTCTTTGCTGTTAGCACAGACATCAATATCAAAGTGCTTAGAGAGTGTTCGCCTTAGCATCTTTTGTGTCGATTCGTCATCATCTATTGCCAGAAGTTTTGCATGTTGCCTTTCATCAGCAGTCATTTTATAAATTTCCAAATTGCAAACAATTACTGGCGGTTAATATAAGATTTTTGATTTTAGATTCTGTGATTGGACTCACAATCCGGTTTTATAAGCGATTTGAATTGCTAGTATTGGCAGAACAATGTTTGATGCAAGGAAACTGAAAACGTTTTTTCATCTAGAAAAATTCAAAAAATTTTTTCAGAAAATATGTTCGGAAATGTTAATAATTAACTAAATTATAAACCGACTTCTTAAGAATGTCGATTGTGAAAACACGAAAAAAAATCTTTCAGCGATACAAGTCTGTTCATGAGCAAAATCTTTCATAAGAAACTGCTTTTGGGATCCTCTCAAACTGCAATAAAAATTGCGGTAATCTATTTTTTTATAGGCGCAATTTGGTATTTCACAATAGAAAGAATTGGGGATAAGTATTACAGCCATTATGAGTTTCATTCTTATATCGAGTTAATGAGCAGTACGGTTTTTTTGCTCATTTCAGCAGCAGTACTGTTTGTTCTGATAAAAAAATCACTTAAAAGTTATGCCGAAGTAGCAGATGAATTTGAAACTCAGCGTGACCTTTATAATCTTATAACAGCTAACACTAACGACGTGATTTGGCTTTTAAGCATTCCAGAAAATAAATTCAAATTCGTAAGCCCGTCGGTTCAAAGATTAAGAGGTTTCTCTCCCGAGGAAGTTATCGAAAAACCTTTTGCCGATTCTCTTACAAATAAATCTTACCAACAGATAAATAAAATTCTTATTGACCTAAAAAAGGATTATGAAAACGGAAATGAATCAGCAAGAACTCATACGGTTGAAGTTGACCAGCAATGCAAGGACGGATCAATTATAAACACCGAAGTGGTTATAACATTGCTAAAAAACCGCGATGGAAAAGTTTCCGAAGTCCTAGGCGTCAGCAGAGATGTTACGGAAAGAAAACTGACTGAAGAAGCTCTCGTTAGCAGCGAGAAAAAGTATCGTACTATCATCGAAACTACGATGAACGGATTTTTTATTTCAAATGTTGGGGGAACATTTCTAGAGGTTAACGATTCACTTTGTCAGTTAACCGGATACACCCGGTCCGAACTTTTTCAAATGAAAATAAATGACTTGGATTTTTTAGAGACAACTCAAAACATAAAAGAGCGCGCGGAACAGATCATGAAATTCGGTCCGCAAAAATTTGAGTCAAAACTTTTAGCCAAGAACGGCACTGTTTTATCGATTGAAACCAGCGTTGCTTACAGTCCGGATGGCGGCGGAATCTTTTACGGTTTTATAAACAATGTTACCGAGAAGAACAAAATGCTGATGGAGGTTTTAAAGGCACGCGATGAAGCTGAAAGATCAACCCAATTGAAAAGTGAGTTTTTAGCTCAAATGTCTCACGAAATTAGATCCCCTCTGAATGTCACATTGAGTTTTACAAATTTTATTAAAGACGAACTGAAAAATAAACTTACTCCTGTGCTGGAGGAAAGTTTTTTTGCAATTGATACTTCGATCAAGCGTGTGATTAGAACCATAGATTTAATTTTAAATATGTCCGAAATGCAACTGGGAACGTACGAGCCCACTTGGAAAAATTTTGATTTGGTCGAAGAAGTGTTCAATGTAATACAAAGAGAGTACGAGTTTACCGCCAGAAGAAAAGGACTCGATCTGATCATTCAATCAAAACTGAAAACTGCAAAAGTGTATGGAGATCAATACAGCGTCACGCAAATTTTCGTAAACCTGATTGATAACGCAATTAAATATACTAACTCCGGACAGATCGGAATTACGATTGATAAAGACAAACAACGCAACGTAGTTGTAACTGTCAAGGATTCCGGCATAGGGATTTCCGAGGAATACATTCCGAAACTTTTTGTCCCGTTTACTCAAGAGGAACAAGGGTATTCCCGGCGGTTCGAAGGCAACGGCTTGGGGCTTGCTCTTGTAAGGAAATACTGCGATTTGAACAACTCAACCATTTCGGTTGAATCGAAAAAAGGTTTTGGAACTACTTTTATTATAACTTTTCGTAGATTAAGTAAGCTAAATGTTCAAGTGAACTAAAATTCAGCGAGGTAAACAATGGCGGGTAAACCAAGACTGCTGATGATTGACGACGACGAACTCACACTCAGAATATTTACGATAATTATCAGTAAACTTTTCAACGTAACCTCTTGCAAATTTGGCGACGAATTTTTGAACCTTTTGAAGAAAAAGGAATTTGATGTTTTTTTAATCGACCTGTCGCTCAAAGGCGAGATAGACGGAATTCAGCTGATCAAAGAACTTCGTACTTCCGATAAGTACAAAGACTACCCGATAGTTGTTGTCACCGCAAACGCTTTCAAAAAAGATGAAGAAATTGCTATGGCTGCTGGTGCTTCAAAATTCTTGCGTAAGCCGATTGAAAACGAAAGGCTTCTTCAAGAACTCCGCGAATACATTTGATTACAAGCAGTATTTTCAAAATTGGGCTTCTTCTTTTAGCATAAGTCACATTAACGGAATTTAATTTGTCTAATTAAACTTACGAACAGAATCCATTGTTCAATAATCGGACAACGGGTGAAATAATAATGGAATCATCACAGTTTCTTCAAAAAATAACCACTTGGGATGCAAATGCCGCACGGCACATTCTCTCAAGAACACTTTTCGGTTTCACAAAAAGTGATGTTGATTTTGCTCTTTCAAAAAGTTTGGATGACTTTGTTGATAATTATCTTTTAACAAATCAGCCGCAGCCCGCAACACCAACAACCATTGATACGAATTCAGAATGGGTGACTTTACCTTACGACCCGACTGATCCGAACAACAACACAAACTTTGCTAGATATTTTACTTCACTAATTTACTGGTGGCTTAACTTGATGATGAATCAAGGTTATTCCATACGGGAAAGATTGGTTTTGTTTTTGCATAATCATTTTGTGTCGGAAGCTAACACAGTTAGAATTCCACAATTTATGTATCAGCAAAACAAATTATTCCGCGATTATTCGTTAGGAAATTTTCTTGATCTCACAAAAAAGATTACGATTGACCCGGCAATGTTGCTCTATCTTAACGGCGCGCAGAATACGAAAAACACACCGAATGAAAACTATGCGCGCGAACTGATGGAGCTGTTCACACTTGGAATCGGCAACTACACCGAAGATGATATCCACAACAGCGCGAAAGCTTTGACCGGCTGGAGAATTAACAACAGCACGCTTACTTCTTATTTCGATAAAAATTTTTTCGCGGATGTTTCTAAAACATTTTTAGGACAAACCGGAAATTTCGGTTACGAAGACATAGTGAACATTATTTTTTCTCATGTTGACACTTCGTCGAATCCGATTGCCGCGCAATTTGTTTGTCGGAAGCTTTATAAAGAGTTTGTTTATTATCAACCGGATGCGAACGGCGAAGTTTATATTTCTCAACTTGCCGATGTATTCAAAACTAACAATTATGAATCGAAACCGGTTCTTTCAACACTTTTGAAATCGCAGTTTTTTCATTCACCGGATATTCGCGGAGCGAAAATAAAATCACCTCTGCATTTTCTGTTGACAGCACTTAAGCAATTCCAGCTTAATATCAATAACGATATTTTCGGTTATGTCAGGTCAGCATCTGCGTTGCTGTCGCAAGACATTTTGAATCCGCCGGACGTTCGAGGCTGGCAAGGGCAACGTAACTGGATCAGTACAACAACTTATCCGCAGCGCAACACAATTACGGATTCAATTATCAACGGAAGAAAGATCGGCACAACAACTTTGAAAGTTGACGTGGTGGCTTATGCAAGAACTTACTCAAGTTCCGAAAAAGCGGTTGATTTTGTAAATGATGTTACCGCGCAATTGATACAGTTTCCTTTAAGTCAAACCAGAAAAGATGAACTGCTTCAAACCATGCTTGACGGCGCTGCCGTGTATGATTGGTCGACTTACGATCCGCAAGCTGCATCGCGGCTCAGTAAATTTTTTAAGGCGTTGATGCGGTTGCCTGAATATCAGCTATCATAAATTTTTCGAAAGCCGAAAATGAATAGAAGAGGTTTCATAAAAAATTTTGGAATGATTACCGGCGCAGGCATTGCAACATTTTCTGTCGCGGGAATTCCGGTTAAAGCATTCGCAAAACCGTTCATGAATATTCAAAACACGAATGGTAATATTTTGGTCATCGTTCAGTTCAAAGGGGGAAACGATGGAATCAACACGGTTATTCCCGTTGATCAATATTCACTTTATCAATCGAACCGCCCCACCATTGCAGTTCCGGAAAATCAAATTGTTTTGTTGAACAACGCGACGGGATTAAATCCCTCACTTCAATCATTGAAACCGGTTTACGATGAAGGCAAAATTACTGTCCTCCAAAATATTGGTTACCCGAATCAAAACAGATCGCATTTCCGCTCGACCGATATTTGGCTTTCCGCATCGGACGCAAATACAGTTGTGTACGATGGATGGATCGGCAGATACTTGGTGAAAGCGTATCCCGATTACCCGAACACGCCGCCTGAACATCCGATGGCAATTCAACTCGGATCGGTTGAATCAAATCTGTTTGAAAGTCAATATGGAGGATTAGGAATTGCTTTCCAAGATCCGAATACTTTTTATCAATTGGTTAACGGAAGTTCTGCAGATAACGATCCGCCGCCGAGTACATTAGCCGGCGACGAACTGAAATTTTTGAAACAAGTCGCGGCTTTATCAATTAAATATTCAACGGTGATAAAAAGTATTTCCGATAAAGGAACGCACACCGCTGATTATCCGAGCAATAATAATCTTGCTGCGCAGTTGAAAATTGTCTCCAATTTGATTTACGGCGGACTTCAAACGCCGGTTTACTTGGTTACTCTCGACGGATTTGATACACATGCAGATCAAGTAAACCGTCAAACAAAATTGCTAGTTCAATTTGCCGATGCAGTCTCGGCATTCCAAAAAGATTTAGATGCTCACGGTGTGTCCGACAAAGTTGTGCTAATGACTTTTTCCGAATTCGGCAGACGTGTCAAAGAAAACGGAAGCAAGGGAACCGATCACGGAGCGGCGTTACCGGTATTTGTTATGGGCACTAAAGTCAAAGGCGGTGTGTTTGGACCTAATGCGAGTTTGACTGATCTGGATACTAATGGCGATATAAAATTCAAATTTGATTTCCGTCAAGTTTATGCCACAATGTTGAGAAATCATTTTGGCATGAGCGATTCTCAAGTGAGCGATGTTCTCTTCAATAATTTTTCTTCGCTGGATATTTTGAACCAATCCACAACCGGTGTGGGAGATAATTCGTTAATTCCAGCTGATTACGTTTTGAATCAGAATTATCCGAACCCGTTCAATCCTTCGACAAAAATAAGTTATGCGCTGCCGCTCTCAGATAACGTGCAGTTGAAAATTTATGACATGCTGGGAAGAAAAGTTGCAACGCTGGTGAATTCATATCAATCGGCTGGAAGTTACACCGTCGATTTTGACGGTTCAAATTTTTCGAGCGGAACATATTTCTATGCGCTTGAGACCGGCAGAGAAAGAATTGTAAAGAAGATGATGCTTGTGAAATAGAAAACTTGATGCTGGATTCTAGATACTGGATGAATCAAATATCTAGTATCCAGCATCTAGTAACCAGCATCTAGTAACCAGCATCAGCTAGAATGTTAAACTAAGCCCAGCGTAGAAACTTCTGCCGAGCGTTCCGTAGTAAAGAACTTCTTCGTATTTCTTGTCAAACAGATTTTCAATTCGTCCGTTAATTTTTAAGTAATCCAAAATTTTGTACGATGCAGAAATGTTAAACAGAGTACAGTCCGCCATCGTAACTCTTTCAGCCGGGTAAGTTGAGAAGTCTTTATCATCCCGCTTTCCAACATAATGCATTTCCAGGTTCAGATTGAGTTTGTTCGTAGCTTGCCAATTTGTGTTTACAGCGAATTGATGTTTTGGTCTTCTCAAAAGCGGCTTGTTGTAATCCGGACTCTGATCATAATCATCTTTTGTTTCTGTGAAAGTGTAGCTTGCGTTAATGTTAAAATCTGAAATGCCGCGCAGTGAAGCTGTAAACTCAACTCCATTGGTAGAAGCTTTCGCAATGTTCACAGTTTTATAATTCTCGTCGAAACCGAACATGTTTTCAAGACTAAGATTGAAATAAGTTACGCCGAGGGAAATCTTGCCGTTCAATAAAAATTGTTCAAAGCCAGCGTCCCAGCCTTTGCTTTTTTCAGGTTTGAGATCCGGGTTGCCGAACAATGGATCGAAAAGATAAAACAACGACGGGGCTTTAAATCCGGTACCGTAAGAAAATTTTAATTTGGTCTCGGTTGTTTGAATGAAATATGCCGGTGCAATTCTGAAAGTTGTTACACCGCCGAATTTTTCATTGTTGTCATATCTAAAACCTGCCGTCACAAACAACGATTGATTGTAGTCGAACTGATCTTGCAAGTAAAGTCCGGTTGTTCGAATCGATTGTTCCGGAAAAACGCTGTTGTACGGACCGTAATCGCTGGTTGAGTTGTAACTTGTGTTCGCATACTCTTTTGTCAATTCAACTCCGAATACGATCAAGTTATTATCGAGGAACTTCAGGTTGTTTTGCCATGCCAGTGACGTGCGGTGTGCATTGTTATACGCATCGGAAGAAGTGTTAGGGTGAAGGTCGTCAACTAAGTCAAGTGAATGTGTAAAGTGTTTCATTAATGAAGCATTAAAAGTCTGTTGCCACCTTCCATCAAACAACGAAAGTTTTAATCCTCCTTTGAAGATTTGTTCTTCGAGATTGTAATTAAAATTAGGATCGTCGCCAAATTTTTCATTTTGATCTAGAGCAGACTCGGCTTTTGTGTATTTGTATAATAAGTTGATTGAAAAATTTTTCATTGGTGTAATGTTGAAACGGGAAGTAAACGCGTTGTTGGAATAGCCGTCCTTTTCAGTGTTGCCGAACGCAGCATCTGCAGCGGAAACACTGTGACTACCATTGCGTGTTGCGGTAATTGCGTAATCCAAAATTCCGGCTCTGCCGAGTGCTGAAACATTAGCCCGGTAATATCCGTTTGAACCGGTCTCGCCGGAAAAAGAATATTCTGGTTTCATGTTTCCTTTTTTTGTTATGATATTTATTACACCGGCAATTGCATCGGAACCGTATAAAGTGCTTTGCGGTCCCCGCACGACTTCAATACGATCAATGTCATTTGTATTCAAATATGAAAAATCAAATGCGTTGCTCGGCGATGAAGGATCGTTCATAACAACTCCATCAAGAATTACCAAAGTATGATCCGAATTAGCGCCGCGCATCGAAACATAACTGAGTTTTCCAGGTCCGCCTTGTTGGTAAATTGATAAACCGGGCATTTCTCTAAGAACGTCAACAACAGTATTGAGTTGCCTTTCGGAAATTTCTACAGACGTTATTACCGAGACGGAACTACCGATTGCAATTGTTGGAGTTTCCGTTCGTGTTGCAGAGACAACAACTTCAGAGAGAGTTGTTTTAACAGAATCGGTTTGAGCCGATACAGAAATAGTTATGGAGAGAAGAATAAAAAAAGTAAAAAAGTTTTTCATTGAAGTTACTCCTTGAATAAAAGTTTAAAGTTGTAACTTCGGGGGTTAATGGAATTTGAATCGATATTTTTAGATGTGTTGCCAGAATCAAAACCCTACCCGCGAAGGTTGATTATTAGCCGTTTGACGGCTTGTTTATTAGTTAAATCCGCGGCAGGTCTCCTGGCTTAAGACTTCGTTTAACGCCTTCCCGTAGCGAGTGTAGAGTGATGAACGAAGAACGTAGAATTTTGTCTCAATTAATTTATTCTACGCTTTACACTCTACGTTCTACACTCATTTGTCAGTGGCATTATGTTAAACGATCTACAACGTCTCTTACAGTTGCGGGGCAGCACCGGAATCTCCCTTGAACAGGTTCACCGGTTTCCCTTTTAAGTTTTCACCGCAGATTGTAAAGAACTTCAACACGAAGATAGAAAAGAAAGTTCATCCAAACAATTGTTGAAGTTCGAGAATTCATGATTTATAACATTCTCTTTGAAAAAAGACTTGAATAGGTTTATTTTAACGGCAACTTATTTAAAATTCTTATAAGCGCTGTGAATCAAAAAATCTTATCAATTCATTTCTTATCAAAAGCTTCACAAGCAAAATTCTTAATCCGTCTTCGTCCCGATGAAGTAAATCGGGACTTCTGCGGACGAGTGGGCAAACTAATTATCAAACCGCTCGAGCGGGTACATTCATTTCAAAAATCTTATAACAAAGGAGATTCCTGATGGGCTGGCTTTCTAGGGCATTGAACTCATCTATCGGCAAGAAATTCGTGATGGCTCTTACCGGGATCTGTCTTATCTTATTTTTAGTCATTCACTTGATTAACAACCTAACACTTTTTGCTGGACCGGAATTATTCAATTCCGTGGTGAAAGGTTTGGACGGTATCAAACCGCTGATTAGAGTGATTGAAGTTATCCTTGCGTTGATATTCATTTTTCATATCTACGAAGGCGTTAGGCTGTGGTGGGAAAATAAGAAGGCAAGACCGGTAAATTACACCGTCAATGGTTCGTCAAAAAATTCCGATATTTTTTCGCGCACCATGATTTGGACCGGTAGCATTGTTTTTATTTTTCTTGTAATTCACTTGAGAACACTTTGGGTTACTTTCAATTTTGATCCTACTGTTCATGAAGGGCACAGATACTACGATGCGGTTGTATCGGCGTTTCAAAGCCCTGTCTATTCACTTTTCTACGTTGTCGCTGTTGTTATTTTAGGATTTCATCTTAACCATGGTTTCCAAAGTGCTTTTCAAACATTCGGTTGGAATCACAAAAAATATTTCCCGTTCATTCAAAAGTTGGGAATGATTTATTCCACTCTTACAGCTCTGGCTTTCGCATCGATTCCAATATACTTTTTATTTTTCTTCGGAGGTAAATGATGATAAAGTTAGATTCGAAAGTTCCGGCTGGAAAGCTTGAAGAAAAATGGACCAATCACAAGTTTAACATGAAACTTGTTAACCCGGCTAACAAACGCAAGTACGATGTAATTGTTGTTGGTACTGGATTAGCCGGAGCGTCAGCTGCCGCCTCTTTAGGCGAACTTGGCTACAACGTTCAGGCGTTCACATATCACGATAGCGCAAGACGTGCGCACAGCATTGCGGCTCAAGGCGGTATCAACGCAGCCAAAAATTATCAGAACGACGGTGATTCTGTTTACAGATTATTTTATGATACAATTAAAGGCGGAGATTTCCGTTCCCGTGAATCCAACGTTTATCGTCTAGCTGAAGTGAGCAACAATATAATTGATCAATGCGTTGCTCAAGGTGTTCCGTTTGCACGCGAATACGGCGGTTCACTTGATAACAGATCGTTCGGCGGTGCGCTCGTATCACGAACATTCTATGCGAAGGGACAAACCGGACAGCAGCTTTTGCTTGGCGCTTATACGGCTATGAATCGACAAATCAATCTTGGCAAAGTAAAATTATTTACCCGCCGGGAAATGCTGGATATTGTTGTGATTGACGGCGTTGCAAAAGGAATTATCGTTAGAAATCTTCTCACCGGGGAAATTGAAAAACATTCTGCTCATGCTGTAATTCTTGCAACCGGCGGATACTCAAATGTTTTCTTCCTTTCAACCAACGCGATGAACTGCAACACAACAGCCATTTGGCGCGCACACAAACGCGGTGCAGCTTTTGCAGATCCGTGTTTTACACAAATTCACCCGACGTGTTTGCCGGTACACGGTGAAGGACAGTCTAAGCTGACATTGATGAGCGAGAGCTTGCGTAACGACGGAAGAATTTGGGTTTCGAAAAAGAAACAAGACATGCGCAAACCGAACGACATTCCCGAAGAAGAGCGCGATTACTATCTCGAAAGAAAATATCCTACATACGGCAATTTAAGTCCGCGTGATATTTCTTCCCGAGCTGCAAAAGAGGCTGTCGATGACGGTCGCGGTGCGCAAGGACAAGATGCAGTATATCTTGATTTCAGCGATGCGATAAACCGTCTCGGCGCGAAGACAATCGAAGAACGTTACGGCAACTTGTTTGAAATTTATGAAACGATTACCGGCGACAATCCGTACAAAACACCGATGAAAATTTATCCGGCACCGCACTACACGATGGGCGGCTTGTGGGTAGATTATAATTTGATGAGCTCAATCCCGGGTTTATTTGTTGCCGGTGAAGCGAACTTCTCAGATCACGGTGCAAATCGTCTTGGTGCAAGCGCTCTCATGCAAGGTTTGGCTGATGGATACTTCGTTATTCCATACACGATTGGAAATTATCTTGGCGGCGATAAACCCACTTTAGTAAAAACAGATCATCCCGAATTCGATAAAGTGAAAAAAGAAGTAGAAGATCAAACGGCAAAACTCCTTTCGATAAAAGGAAAGAGAACCGTTGATGATATTCACAAGCAGCTTGGCAGATACATGTGGAACAAAGTTGGAATGGCTAGAAATGAAAAAGGTCTGAAAGAAGTTGTTGAAGAAATAAAAGAGTTGCGTGAAGAGTTCTGGAAAAATGTTAACGTTGTTGGAAATTCTAACGATGTTAATCAATGTCTTGAACGCGCCGGAAGAGTTGCAGATTATCTAGAGCTTGGCGAGCTGATGGCGCTCGATGCTTTGGATCGCAATGAATCGTGCGGCGGTCATTTCAGAGAAGAATATCAAACTGAAGAAGGAGAAGCGCTAAGAAATGACGATGACTACGCTTACGTTTCAGCGTGGGAATTCCAGGACGTTGGTAAGTGGAAACTTCACAAAGAGCATCTTGAATTTGAAAGTGTGAAACTAGCGACAAGGAGTTACAAATAATGAACGAGAAAAAAATAAATCTGACTCTTAAAATATGGCGCCAGGTAAGTCCTAAGTCGCCCGGTAATTTTTCCGAATACAAAATTGCCGTGTCGCCGGATTCATCATTCCTGGAAATGCTGGATGAGATCAACAACGACCTCGAAAGCAGAAGTCTCGAACCGATTGCATTTGAAAGCGATTGCCGTGAAGGAATTTGCGGAACGTGTGGACTCGTAATAAACGGCGAACCGCACGGACCGCTCCGCAAGATAGCAACATGCCAGCTTCACATGAGAAATTTCAAGGACGGCGATACAATTTATGTTGAACCATTCCGCGCGAAAGCGTTTCCATTGGTGAAAGACTTAATTGTAGATCGTTCGGCAATGGACAGAATTATGGAAGCCGGAGGATTCATTTCAGTCAATACAGGAAGTATTCCCGATGCAAACGCAATTCAGGTACCGAAAGATATAGCTTCGGAGGCGATGGATGCTGCTTCATGTATTGGCTGCGGTGCGTGTGTTGCGTCGTGCAAAAATGCCTCGGCAATGCTGTTTGTGAGTGCAAAGGTTTCTCAATTTGCACTCTTACCGCAAGGACAAACCGAACGATACAACCGCGTTGAAGCAATGGTAAAGAAAATGGATGAACTTGGGTTCGGCGCCTGCTCAAATACGTATGCTTGCGAAGCGGAATGCCCGAAAGGAATTTCGGTTAAAAACATTGCGCGTATGAATAGAGAATACTTCATGGCGAAAGTAAAATCTGATAACGTGGAAGTGTAATTGGCAGCACAATTTCGCAGTCAATTATTAGCCCGGTTAATTTATCCGCCTTCGGCGAGATTTAATCGGGCTTTTTTTATGCCTTTTTGGTATTATTGAAATATAACCACAACCGAATAATCAGTAAGCCGCCAAGTTATGTTTGAAAGAGAAATAAAGTTCATTTATGATTTCAATCTGAATAAGATAAATCGGTTAGGTCCCTATTTTACATTTGAGCAGTTATCCACGACTGATGTCCACCCGGCGATACTTCACTACATTTCTGCTGAGATAGATTACCTTGTATTTGAAGACCGCCAGAACCTTCTGAAAAATTCCGTGTTCGATTATTCCGGCGAAAAAATAAATTTTCATTTCAATCAGATTACCGCCGAGCTGAAGAAGACGAAACGATTTTCGTCAGAGTACATTGCCAAGTTGATTCTGCATGCTTGTTCGTTTACTATAAATTATTTGATTAGACCGAAGTGGACACTCGCTAAATTTGTTTTTGATGAAGCGGATATTAAAAGCACTAACGAAATAAAACAGATTCTGAATTACATTTACTACTATAAATATCTTACCAAGATTCTTATTTCCTATATAAATGCGAAAAAGATTCTTTCGATGAACCGTGAAGAATTTGAGGTACTTCTGAACAAAGCCGATGCATTGGGCGCCGAGAGCTATTTGTCGGCAATAATTTCCAATGCGCTTAAGTCGATGGCGGAGTTTTTCAATATTGGTGAAATAAAAAAATTCAGAGTACCGCTTCCTGCTGTCGAATTATTCCTTGAAGAGAAAGAATTGCTGCAGCATCTTGATGTGTTGAACGCTGAATTCGGCAACGATGAAAATTCGAAATTTAATATGTACGATTACCTGAAAGCTTTGAACAAGGTTATGATCGAGAAAAAGGAAGAAGCTCCTGCTGTCGAAGAGCAAGTTCAGTTTGAAGGCGAGAAAGAGGTTGAACTGGTTGCTGAAGAAGAAATAACCGAACCTGCTGCGAAAGAAACAGAAGTTGAAAAAACTATTGCTTCAGTAATTGACGATGAAAAACATGAACCCGTTGTAGAAGAAGAACAAGTCGTAGAAGCTGAAGAAATTGAAGATGAATCGGAAATAGAAATTAAACAGCCAACTAAACTGAGAATTCATGTCGGTGAAGACAACCGAATCGAACCGATATTTGAGGAAGAAAAAGCTCCGGCTGAAAATGAAAACGTGATTGAAGATGAACTTGAAACCGGGGAACAAATGTTGGATGACGGTGAGACCAACGGATCGGATGAAAAATCATTTGAGGAAGAATCACTGTTTGCTGAAAATGATTTAGCCGAAGAAGAAGTTGAAGATGAGAATTCAGAAGTCACGGAAGAACCTCCAGCAAATCATAACATAATTGAAGTTGAGCATGAAACTGCTGAAGAAGAGACGCCAAAGGAAGAAGTTCCGGTCAGCAAAGATGAATTAACCCCGCTCGAAAGAATAATTCAGATTGAGAAAGAAAATGAACCGGAAGGTGAATCGATGTTTGACATGTTGAAAGAAAATTTAGTTCAACCTCAACCATCATTGCCGAAGCTTGATCTGGCGGAACTTCTTGAACGCAAAGAGATGACTAAAATTATTGAAACAATTTTCGATTACGACATCGAAGATTTCGCAAACACGCTTGAAGAAATATCTCAATGCAAAGAGCTTGAGGACGCACAATCGGTAATAAATCGAACATTGGTAAGCCGTCACATATCACGCAGCAACAAAGAAGCCGAAGCATTTATAACAATCATTTCAGAATTTTTTGAGCACCGGTAATTTTTATGTTTATAGACTATTCTAAAATATACATTAAAGCCGGAGACGGCGGAGATGGAGCCGTAGCTTTCAGGAGAGAGAAGTATGTTCCGAAAGGTGGTCCCGCGGGCGGTAACGGTGGAAACGGAGGCAGCATAATTTTTGCTGCCGAGCCCAATCTTTCAACTTTACTTGATTTCCGGTACAACAAAAAATACAATGCTCAAAACGGCGAGCGCGGCGGCTCATCGCTCAAAGATGGAAAGAGCGGTAAAGATGTTGTAATAAAAGTTCCGGTTGGAACCATCATCAAAGATTCCGAGACGGAAGAAATTCTGTGCGATCTCGATAAAGACGGAAAAGAATTTGTTGCGGCAAAAGGTGGCAGAGGCGGAAAAGGAAACTCCAACTTTGCAACGCCGACAAATCAAACTCCGCGCTTTGCTGAGCCCGGTAAATCCGGCGAAGAAAGAAATGTTGTTCTTGAATTGAAACTGATTGCCGATGTCGGTCTGGTTGGATTTCCGAACGCAGGCAAGTCAACTTTAATTTCTGTTATTTCGGAAGCCAAACCTAAAATTGCAGATTATCCTTTCACCACTTTAGAACCGAATCTCGGGATCGTGCGTTATAAAGATTATCAAAGTATAACAGTTGCAGATATACCGGGAATTATTGAAGGCGCTCATCTCGGCAAAGGATTGGGATTGAAGTTTCTTCGCCATATCGAGCGTACAAAAATTCTTCTCTTGATGATCGATATAACTTCCGAAGATTATGTTAAGGATTACAAAACATTGGTTAATGAACTCGAAAAATATTCGAAGGTTCTCAGCAAGAAGAAAAAGCTTTTGGCATTTACGAAAGCGGATTTGGTTGAAAAGTCCGAGTTGAAAAAAATCAAACTCAGAAAAATTCCGAATTACCATGGACCGGTCTTGGTTTTTTCTGCTGCAACAAAATTTGGCATCGAGGAATTGCTGGATAGTCTATGGCATCAATTGAACGACTGAACCTTAAAAGTTATCTAATCAAACTCTTAATTTTTTTCGGAATTGCATTTCTTTCTGCGGTAATCGGTTTATGGGCGGGTCCGATAAAGATGAGTTTAAGCGAAGTTTTATCAACACTTTTTTCATCCGACACAACCAAAACTTATTATCAAATCATTTGGGAAATTAGACTGCCGCGCGTTCTATTTGCACTTGCAGTCGGCGGCGGTTTATCTATAGCCGGCGCTGTTTTTCAAGCAATACTTATGAATCCGTTAGCCGAACCGTACATACTCGGCATTTCTAGCGGCGGAACATTCGGTGCTGTTCTTTCATTCGTGATCGGCGCATCATTAATCGGGACGCAACTATTTTCTTTCGCCGGCGCTTTTCTTGTTATGATTTTGGTTTTTGTTTTGGGAAAACGGTTTGGAGAGCTTGAACCGAATGTTTTACTGTTGACCGGTGTGATGATCGGTGCATTCTTCTCCGCGGCAATTTTACTTTTGATGACGCTCTTAAACGATTCCTTACGCACAGCAGTTTTTTGGCTTATTGGAAATTTATCGATAGCGCCGAAGGAAAATTTAGTTTTTGTTCTGCCTGTTACGCTTATCGTAAGTTTTATTCTTACAATGAATTCTAATAAGTATAATCTGCTCAGTCTGGGAACGGATACGGCAAAACAACTTGGCGTTAATACAGTTGCAATCAAAAACATAACTTACGTTATAACAAGCATTATGATTGGCGCGTTGGTTTCAGTCAGTGGAATAATCGGTTTTGTCGGTTTACTAATACCTCATGTTTGCAGACTAATTTTGGGAACCGATAACAGAGTTGTTTTGCCGGCGTCGTTTTTTATTGGAGCGGCATACTTAACTCTTGCAGATACGCTTGCGCGCACGTTGGTAGCACCGTCGGAATTGCCTGTGGGAGCTATAACGGCGTTAATCGGGGCGCCGGTTTTTGTATATCTTCTTAAACAAAAATTCAACGTTAGAATTTAACTTTGGGGATAGTGGTTTGTCTTGCAAGCCAAGCTTGAAGTTTGGAGCTTGAAACTATATATTTATTCCCCGTTTTTAAGCTAATACGCTAAAAACTGAATGTATTGGATGAACAAGAATGTTTGGCGAGGTAGCTCAGTAGGTTAGAGCAGTGGAATCATAATCCACGTGTCGGGGGTTCGAATCCCTCCCTCGCTACTTCTAATTAGGAGTTATAAAAATGTACTCATTATTAATGCTTATATCGGTTATAGTAGGAATTTTATTAATCATTGTTGTGCTTCTTCAATCAAGTAAAGGCGGCGGATTAGCCGGATCGTTCGGGGGTGCCGGTCAATTCGGAACAGTATTCGGTACAAGAAGAACAGCCGATTTCCTAAGCAAAGCTACATGGTGGCTCGGCGGCGCTCTGATGGTTTTGGCTATCGTAATAAATTTGTTTTTCTTACCCGGTCAAACAACAAGTGCACAAAGGGAAAGTATTATTCAAGGCGGCAGACAGCAAGCGGTACCAACTGCACCGACGTTGCCGCAACAGAAACCGCCAACGCAGTCAAATCAAAAATAGATTTTGCGAGCCCCTCAACGAGGGGCTTTCTTATCACTTCAATTATGAATTTACTATCTAATATCTCGCAATTTAATTTTCATTCGGGGAGTTTATGAAAAAAGAAAAGAAACCAGTTAAGGCATACAAGAATTTAGAATTTTTGAATTCTGCCGATGCACGCACAATTAGAATTTTATCAGAGTTCTATGAACCCAAATCAAGATTCGAAAAGAATCATATTGTTGACACAGTCGTTTTCTTTGGTTCCGCTAGAATACATTCCAGAAAAGATTCTCTTAAGTTATTGAACGAAGCCAAAAAAGATAAGTCGCCGTCCGCTCAGCAAAAGTTTGATCGTGCCGTGCAGCAGGTTGAAATGTCTAAGTACTATGAAGATGCGGTTAAACTTTCAAAGAGATTGACCGAATGGTCGATGAAGCTTCCGTCGAACGGTAAACGATTTATTATCTGCAGCGGCGGCGGACCTGGTATTATGGAAGCGGCAAACAAAGGCGCACGACTTGCGAAAGGTCATTCCATTGGTTTAAACATTAGCATTCCTTACGAACAATTTGTAAATCAATATGTTGATCCCGCACTAGCATTCGAATTTCATTACTTCTTTATGAGAAAGTTCTGGTTCGCATATCTTGCGAAAGGTTTGGTTGCTTTTCCCGGAGGGTTCGGAACAATGGATGAGCTGATGGAAATGCTGACGCTTGTTCAAACCGACAAAATTTCTAAACCGTTGAAAATAGTTTTATATGGCGAAAGTTATTGGCGAGAGATTATCAACTTCGACAAAATGATTGCACACGGCGTGATAAATGCTAATGACATGAAACTGCTGGATTTTGCCAGCGATGTGGATGAAGCTTTTCAAAAAATTACAGTTCATTTCACAAAATATTATTTGAACAATAATCACAACAACCATAAATAAAAAATCCCCCGTCTTTGGCGGAGGATTTTTTCAAGATTAACCTCTTCTATCTCGCAAGGATTGTTCGCGCGAAGCTCTTCGTTTCGACTTAATTGCATCCATTCTCTTTTCGATAGAGGGCTTGGTGTAAGAAGTTCTTTTCTTGTACTCTTTTAGAATACCGGAACGCTCATATTTTTTCTTAAAACGTTTTAACGCTTTGTCAATATTCTCGTTCTCTTGAACGGTAATGCCTACCAATGTTTTTCACCTGCCTTCTTTGTTAATTTTTTGCGTTCCAAACCTAAATAATTGGGCTATGAGAATCAAATTAGGTTATGCATCTTCATCGGGAGGATTGATAACTAAAACCGGGCATTTGGCGTATCGGATTACTTTTTCCGCCACGCTTCCAAGCAAATTATGAAGCAAACCGGTTCTGCCGTGTGTTGCAATAACGATCAATTCAGCGCCAACCTCTTTTGCGTAGTTAACTATTTCCTCGTAGTCCATTCCGTGTCTTAGAACCGGAAGAATTTTAATCGGCAAGTCTCCTCTTAATTCGTTGGCAAATTCATTTAGTTGTTTGAGAGCTTCTTCTTCCATCGACTTCATTACTGTTTCTTCGGTAACGTGCAAACCTTTGACAACAAGAAACGGCGGATTCTTTTCAAGAACATATACAAGGTGAATTGTTGCATCCATTCGCTCGGCAAGGTCGCACGCATATTCAAATGCCGATTGTGAAAGTCTGCTGAAATCTGTAGGGACAATTATATTTTTAATGTTGAACATGCCGGTCAGTTACTTCATTATGAATATAAGCAGTTATTTCTTCTGCTAATTCCATTGCGTTGCACTCGCTGAAATTCTATTTGGAAGTTTTTTTCTTTGCGACGAATCCTTTGTCTTTGGCGTAATCGTAAAGTTGAGCATAAAGCATTTTGCGCGCTCTGTGTAAACGCGAACGAACGGTGCCGACCGGAATATCCACGAAGTCGGCAATCTCTTCGTAAGTAAAACCTTCTATATCGCTTAGAATAATCACGGTTCTGAAGTCCTCAGGTAAATCGGTTATGGCGCTGGAAATTTCGTCATCCAACAAATTTGTAAATGCGTCTTGTTCATAATGCCGCATTTCAACTTGATCGGATTTTATATTCTCATAAAAATTCTGAACATCTTCATAATCAACCTTATCAGGTTCTTTAGTTTGCTTGCGGTAATCGTTTATGTAGGAATTTTTTAGAATTCTGAACAGCCATGCTTTGCAGTTGGTGCCTTTTTCAAATTTATCGAAGAAACGGAAAGCTTTTAGGAAAGTCTCCTGTACCAAATCATCCGCATCGTCTTCGTCGCCGGTCATTCGCAGAGCGAAATTATAAACCGCATCCATATGCGGTACGGCTTCTTTTTCGAACTCGCGGTAACGTTGCTGGAGTTCTTCGTTGGATAATTTATTAGTGATAGCTCGCATAAGCGCGGTTGTCTTTCAAAGAAGGAGTTTTAACAAATGAAAATTAAGTAAATATCGATTCAATTAGTATCCGAATCTATCCGGCGTGTTTGTTCAAGAATCCGTTTTTGATTTCAAACTCAGTAATGCCGTTTCGTGATAACCTAAAATTGGCATCGTCATCTGCAGATAGAAGTTTGTCGGATTTAATTTCAAATTCGTGAAAATCATGTTCTTCAATTCCGTAAAAAAATGATAAGTCGCCGATTTCGGCGATGATACCTTCGTAGAAAAATTGTTTAGTTTGAACGTCTAGCTTTTTTGTACGCTTGATGCCGACATCAACCGTAAAATTTCTTCCGTTATGATTCAGAGTTAAATTTCTCAATAAAAGATCAAATAACAGTTCGTTGTTCTCCGGGATCTCAAAGTAGTCTGTGTAATCCATCTTTTCATAATCATTTTCAGCGATTGATTGAAACGCGGCAAGCATCGCAACAAAGTTTAACTTTCTCACAAAATCTTTGTTGTGATCGTCTTTGAAAAAGCCGGACTCAATTAAAATTGTGCTGATTCCTTTCTTCGCAAAATTATCTCCGAACGAACGCGGCTCGTGATCATCTTTGTAACGTGCAACCTTCTGCGGCGCAAAAATCGAAAGCACGTTAAAAATTTCTACAATTAACTGCATGCTTTTTTCACGGGCATAATTTATGCTCTTCACGTAATCCATAGGTGGCGCAAGAAGCGAGACAGCCGTAGGGTTGTTCGTTCTTCCGGCAGTGTAATAACTATTCTGATCATGCAAGTTGAATCCAAAATCCGGCTGAATCTTTTCGGCATATTCATACAGCAATTGCGATTCATCCGATTGGAGGCGCGCCGCATCGCGGTTTAGATCGATGTTGAAAGAATTTTCCCGCTGAAATTTTTCTGCACCGTCAGGATTCAACATCGGGATAAAATGAAAGGTTAGTTTATTCAAAATGCTTTCTTTCAAATCACTAAAAGAATCGTTCGCAGTAAAAAAATTCAACAGATCAAATATTGCCGCTGTTGCCGTCGGCTCATCGCCGTGCATCTGAGACCACGCGAGAACTTTAGTTTTTCCTTTTCCGATAACGACGGAATAAATTTCTTTTCGTTCAACGGATTCGCCGATTTTTTCTGTTTGAATATTTTTGTGATCACTTAACTCGTTTAAAAGTTCCGAGATTTGCCGGTGTGAAATAAAGTAACAGTCAATCTTCTTTTCGTAGATGGTTTCGTAATGATCGAAAAGCCGGCGGAATAATTCTTTGTCAATCGGATGCGTCTTCACAATGATTCCTTATTGATTTTCGTTGTAGTTTAATACAAATTAAACTAAGATTACTACAAATTAAGAAAGATTTGTTTTTCTACCTAAGGAGGAACGATGGCAACCGATACGCTTCAATTAGGATCGACGGCGCCGGATTTTAACCTTCCGGCTACAGACGGAAACAACTATTCATTGGAAAATTTCGCATCGAAGAAAGCGTTCGTTGTGATTTTCAGCTGTAATCATTGCCCCTACGTTCAGGCGTACGAAGACAGAATAATTGAAATCCAAAAAAATTATGCGAAGGATATTCAAGTTGTTGCGATCAATTCGAACGATGTGGAAGATTATCCGGATGATTCTTTTGATCATATGAAAGAGCGCGCACAAACGAAGAGATTTAATTTCCCTTACCTGAGAGATGATTCTCAGACAGTTGCCAAAGCTTACGGCGCTACTCACACACCGGAAATTTTTCTTTTTGATCAGGAAAGAAAACTAGCGTTCCATGGAAAAATAGATGACAATTGGCAAGATCCGAAATCGGTCAAATCGAAATATCTGAGAAATGCAATCGATGAATTGTTGACGGGGAAAAAGATTTCCGTGCCGGAGACATTTACAATTGGCTGCACGATCAAATGGAAGAGATAACGAAAAAAACTTTTAATAATTAAAAGTGAGGTTATCAAAAAAGTTTAACTTCAATTCAAAAGTGTAAAAAATTTTCCTTTTTTTTCAGAGAAAGATGTCTATATTGAATCAGAAAAATTAATTGACCAAGTGGGGAATATTTGGGGATTAAAAACATAACTTCATACTTCAGTCCTTTCGGAAAGTTATTCGAGCATCTTTTCTTAATGACTTATCAACTTTGGGGAGAAATCTGCTTTCAAAATCATTGTGTTTGGGTTCCCATAATAAAATTTGCAACCCGTCCGCCACAATTCCAAAGTTGTTTAAATCATCGTGTGTAAAAAAAATTAATCTTGGTAAATAGATGAAAAAGAAAATTTTTGTAGTGGTTATCTCACTTGCAGTTTTGATTTTAAGCTCTTGCAACAGCAATCCGGTTGATTCTCAGCCTCAACCGGGAAGAAGAGATTATGTGTGGACGGTTGATACAATAAAAATCCCATTTAAATATCTTAGAAAGATATGGGGAAACTCGCCGGAAAATGTTTGGGCCGTTGGGTCGGGCGGGGCGTCAAGCACGTCGATATGGAAATATAACGGTACTAAATGGTCAACCGATAATGTACAAAGAAACATTTTGCCCAATGGGATTTGGGGTTTTGGAAAAAATAGTGTTTGGGCAGCGGGGAATGAAGGAAGAATTTGGTCTTATAATGGAATTGACTGGAAACAAAGTATTTGGTTTACCAAACAGAATTGGGATATAGGATTCGAGGAGATTTGGGGAGATAACCCGAATAGTATTTATGCAGTTGGTTATGCTGATAGTGCAAATACACGACACGCAGAAATGATAAGGTGGGATGGTAGTACATGGCAGGAAATTAAGATCCCGGATTTTAACACATACAGCTTTATTAAAATAAGAAGAGCAGCAAACCAGCAAGGGGATTACTTTTTATTAGGTTGGGGAGAAAAATCAAACGGAGGAGATTTGCTTGCACTGTTTGAATTTGACGGTAAAAATATTTGGAAGATTTATGAAGATGACTTTGTAAGTCAAACTTGGTCGGATGTTTCTGAAATTGGAGGGAAATTGCTTTTTATAATCGGGAATAAAATTTCCAGATATCGTAATGGTCAGTTTCAACCTGTCTTCGAAGTAGATATAACAAAATTTAATCAGGGTATATGGGGTCGAAGCGAAAAAGATATTTTTATTTCTATGACTGATGGAATTGCACACTATAATGGTACAGATGTACAATACTTATATCGTTACACAGGAGGTAAACAGGTTGCTTTAGGAGGGGTTACATTAACAAATGATATATTTATTCTTACAAGAGACTATAAAAATTACTCCAACATAATTATAAGAGGTATACTGCCTTAATGAGCAACAGGTAAAATATATTATAAAAGAAGGGATAGCGCAGGAACGCTATGCCCTTCGATAAATAATCCCTTCAAGGTTTCTAGGAATCTTGAAGGGTTCTTTTTACATAACCTCTCCAAAATTGTCATCAAACCTTTGCAGTTCTTTTAACGGCTGTGGAGAGATAGCGAAGCAGTAGAGCGGATAAAGCTGCGAAATCATTTTTATCATCTCAATTACAA
>JAKAEE010000036.1 GCA_021820065.1 Bacteroidota bacterium
CTTCGTGATTTTCGGAATTTTCCGTTACATGTATTTAGTTTACAAAAAAGAACGCGGAGAAAATGTTATCGAAGTACTTCTAACAGATTTGCCGATGCTCGTCAATCTTTTTTTATATGTTTGTAGCGTAATTTATATCATTTACTTGTGAAAGACGGTTTGAAACCCGAATGACTAACGATTTATTCATATTGTTGATTTTGCTTGTGTTGAGCGCATTTTTTTCTTCGACCGAGATCGCATTTATCGTCGCGAACAAAATCAAAATTGAGGTGAGGGCACGGAAAAGCAATCTGTATGCGATCAATGCAAAATATTTTCTAAATCATCCCGATAAATTCTTCTCCACCATTTTAATTTCGAACAGCGTGGTGAATATTACGTTCGCTTCTCTAAGTTCAATTTTTTTGTTAAGCATGTTCGGTCTGCATGAATTTGAAATACTTCTCATCACCACATCGTTAATCCTTATCTTCGGTGAGTTAGTGCCTAAATTTCTCGGAAGAGAACTTGCCGATAGTCTGGTTCTCTTTGCATCGGTACCGTTGAGACTACTTGCCTTCGTGCTTTATCCTTTTGTGAAATCTACTTCGACAATATCTAAAGTGTTGAGTCGAACCAATCACAAGGAAGAAGAGGGGATGCTGCAAGTTTTTGATAAGGAAGATATTCAGAATTTGATAGAAGAAAGTTCTGTTGCCGGTAAGATGGATGAAGAACAATCCGACATCATTAATAAAGTAATTGACATACGCGAGCAGCGCGTTTACGAGGCGATGACGCCGCGGACCGATATTGTCGGCGTGGAAGTTACAAACTCATTCGAAGAAGTGCTGGGCAAGTTTATTGAGTCCGGCTACTCCAAACTTGTAGTGTACGAAGACAATCTAGACAATATAAAAGGAATTGTTTTCAATAAAGATATTTTTAAGCCGCAGCAAGAACTCCAACAGTTAATACGTGAAGTTGTATTCGTACCGGAAACCAAGAAGAGTTTGGAAATGCTGAATGAGTTTCTCGATAAACAATTTTCGTTTGCAATTGTCGTCGATGAATTCGGCGGAACAGCCGGCATTCTAACCGTTGAGGATTTAATCGAAGAACTCTTCGGCGAAATCAGAGACGAATTTGACGACGTGAACGAAAAAGTTGCAAAGAAAATTGACGCGAACGCTTACCTATTGAATGGGAAAGTTGAAATAGATTATCTGAATGAAGAACTCGAACTGAAAATTCAAGAAGGGGATTACGCTACAATTGCCGGTTACGTAACGTGCAAGCTAGGGCGCATTCCAATGAAAGGGGAATCTTTTAAGATCGACAATTTCTCGATACAGATACTCAAGTCGGACAAAACCAAAATTGATCTGCTAAAACTGAACATTGTGCAGGAACCTCTGGATTGAACTTTTTCCTCACTTCTTTGTTAATCAAAATAAATTCATGAAAGATTTATGGGCTTAATAAATTCTTTATTCGGCAGTCGGGAGGATGAAAACAACCTCGACTCAAACACATTTGAAAAAATGATGAACGAAGATCCTAACGCGGTATTGCTGGATGTTAGAACACATCAAGAATTCCAAACTGCAAGAATTCCAAATTCAATTCTAATAGATATTTATCAACCTACCTTTCTCGATAAAATCGAACGGCTTGAGAGAAATAAAACCTATTACGTTTATTGCCGGAGCGGACAAAGAAGTCTTACCGCTTGCAAGCATATGAAGCAGCTCGGTTTTGAAAAAGTATTCAACCTCAAATCAGGTATAATGGGCTGGCAAGGGGAAACCGAACAAGGTTGAAAATCAATTCTTGCGCCGGTGTGCGCATACGTGTTGTGCCAAAATATGGGAATCCTCCAAAGGAGTCCTTCGGACATCCCTTTTGGGTCTCCTTTCTTTATTGAGATCTCAAGTTATTTTTCTTAGACCACTAAAGGAAGTGAGACCTTCTTTTCTAATTTACCGGGAAAAGGTAACTGAGATACAGTCAGACCTGCCTGCCGTAGGCAAGAATATTGGATTCAGTTCATTGCGAATGTAAAGCGAACACATGTTCGCTCTACACAACAATATGGTTCAATATTCTTCCAATGGAGAAATTTCCAATTTTAGCTTATCTTTGGCTGCAAATTATTCAGATCCGATTTGTTAACATTTACACTTAAGCACAAAGATTCAAAGTCGAAAGCCAGAGTTGGTGAAATTCTAACCGGTCATGGGTTAATTCAAACCCCTATTTTTATGCCGGTTGGAACGCAAGGAACCGTAAAAGCAATCACGCAGCGTGTTCTGGAATCGGAAGTAAATGCCGAGATAGTTCTTTCAAATACTTATCATTTGTACCTTAGACCTGGTACAAAAATTCTTGAGCAAGCGGGCGGACTTCATAAGTTTATGAATTGGAGCCGACCGATTCTGACCGATAGCGGCGGATTTCAAGTTTATAGTCTTTCCGATCTTCGTAAATTGAAAAAAGACGGCGTGGAATTCCGTTCGCATCTTGACGGATCGAAACATTTTTTTTCGCCCGAAAAAGTAATTCAGATTCAGCGAAGCATCGGTTCGGATATAATGATGCCGCTTGATGAATGCACACCGTATCCGTGCGAATATGAATACGCAAAGAAGTCGAAAGAACTTACTTCCGCATGGGCTGTACTCAACAAGGAAGCGTTCAATTCTACTTCACCGTTGTACGGAAAAGAGCAGTCGCTCTTCGGAATAATTCAAGGAAGCGTTTATAAAGATTTGCGCGAAGCTTCCGCAAAAGATTTGGTGAAGCTGGATTTCGACGGTTATGCAATCGGGGGATTGGCGGTGGGCGAGCCGACAGAAACGATGTACGAGCTTGTCGATTTTACTACAGACTTCATGCCGGAGAACAAACCAAGATACTTGATGGGAGTGGGGCGACCAGAAAATATTTTGGAGGCAATCGCTCGCGGAATAGATATGTTTGATTGTGTAATGCCGACACGTAACGCGCGCAACGCATATTTGTTTACGTCGCAAGGAATTGTTTCGATGCGGAATGCCGCTTACACTAATGATTTCACTCCGCTTGATCCGAAATGCGGATGTTATACATGCAAAAATTTCTCGAGAGCTTATCTACGGCATCTGTTCAATGCAAAAGAAATTCTTGCTCTCGAATTGGCAACGATACACAACTTAAGTTTTTATTTGAATCTTGTCCGTGAAGCGCAGAAGAGAATTCTTGACGGCAGTTTTGTAGAATGGAAAAATGAATATTCAAAAATAATTTCAGTTAATGTTCAATCTCAAAAGGAGGAATAAGTGGAAATACTTTTAGCAATGGCGCCACCGCCAGGAGGCGAAGGCGGCGGAGGGGGAATGATCAGTACTTTGATAATGTTCGGTGCGATCTTCGCAATTTTTTATTTCATGATTATACGTCCGCAGCAGAAGAGAGCAAAAGAAAGAGAAAAGCTTTTAAAAGCGCTTGAGAAAGGCGATAAGGTTGTTACGAGCGGCGGCATGTACGGAACAATCGCCGGTATCGAGGACAAAACTGTTCTCATCGATTTCGGTAATAATATTAAGATTAAATTTGATCGCTCGGCAGTTGCAAATATTTTGAAAGACAAAGAATAAAAGCAAGGATCTCCCTTTTTTGTTGAGGGTGACAGGGAAGTAATTTTTTGTTAATAATAGAACACAGAAAAAGCGGATTGTCGCTAATCACGCGGATAGTTCTATCGAATAGTTATTTCCCAGTCACCTTCTTAGGGAAGAAAAACAAGAACACAGATGAAAGAACTTGGCGTTAAAGAAAATTTTCTCGGTCTCGGAAAAAAATATTCGAATTACAAGGATTCGAAGATTGTAATTCTTTCGGCGCCGCTGGAAAAAACCGTTACCTATGGAAAAGGTACGGGCAAAGCGCCAAAGGAAATTCTGAAAGCATCCCACTTCGTTGAATATTATGATGAGGAACAGAGCCGGGAAATTTGTTTTGAGAGGGGAATCTGCACTCTCGATCAGCTTAGCTTCCAAAAACTTACTGTCGAAAAATCGTTAACCAAAATTTATTCTGAAATAAAAAATCATTTAAGCAACGACAAGTTTGTTGTCACATTAGGCGGGGAACATTCGCTTTCCTACGGTGCGATCAAAGCTCACCATGAGAAATTTCCCAATCTATCAATTCTCCAGATTGATGCTCATTCCGATCTTCGCGACAGTTATGAAGATTCTAAATATTCTCATGCTTGCGTGATGGCGAGAGTTTCCGAATTCAATACAAAGATTGTTCAAGTCGGCGTGCGTGCACAGTCTATCGAGGAGAATGAATTTCGTAAACAGAAACAGATCAGAACTTTTTATTCCCGCGAAATTAAAATGGGGATGTACGGCGACGACTGGCAAGAAATTGTTGCGCGAAACCTGACTGAAAATGTTTACGTCACTTTTGATCTTGACGGATTCGATCCTTCAATTTTACCGGCAACCGGCACACCGGAACCGGGCGGATTGTTCTGGGATGAAACGATGTATCTGCTCAAAATAATCGGTCTCGATAAAAACATTGTCGGTTTCGACGTCACGGAATTGGCGCCGTCGAAAGCTCATCCGGCATCGAATTACACAGCTGCAAAATTGGTATATAAAATTCTGAACTACGCATTCTTTAACCGGTAATCGCTCCTATTGAATTAAAGCATCTTTTTGATTAACTATTCTTTCAAGATTATTCACATCACAGAACAAACATGAAACGAATTTTATTTTTTTTGCTTTCGCTAATTTTTATTTCAGTTAGTTATGCACAACGACCGGTTGTTTATATCGGCAACATTGATAGCGAGATCGATCTTGGTCTTGCACCTTATGTTAAAAGGGTTGTTGATGAAGCGGAAAAAAATCACGCATCGGCAATTATTTTCCATATTAACACTTTCGGCGGAAGAGTTGATGCCGCTACGCAAATTAAAGATGCAATTCTAAACAGCAAGGTTAGAACGATTGCATTTGTTGACAAGCGTGCAATATCTGCCGGCGCTTTGATAGCGCTCTCATGCGAAAAAATTGTTATGGCGCCGGGTTCATCCTTGGGCGCGTCAACTGTTGTCGATCAATCCGGACAAAAACAATCCGAGAAGTATCAATCGTACATGCGTTCGGAAATGCGTGCGACCGCAGAAAAAAATCACCGGCGTTCCGATATCGCGCAAGCAATGGTGGACGAAAGCATTGTTGTCCCCGACCTAAATGACGATGCGACTAAACTTGTTACTTTGACGTATGAAGAAGCGGTGAAATACAAAATGGCGGACACGGTTTTATCGAGCATTGCAGATATTGAAACCGCGTTTGGCTATAAGGGTGCTCAAGATGTAACCGTTGGTTCAAATTGGGCGGAAGATTTTGTGAGTTTTCTTAACAACCCGATTGTCTCGTCAATTCTCATCATCATCGGTCTCGTCGGTATTTTCATGGAGATTAAAATGGGAGTGTGGGGACTTCCTGGAACAGTAGCTGTAATTGCGCTCGCGCTTTTTTTCGGATCGAGCTACATTCTTCAGCTTGCGTCAGTAATTGATATCGTGATGTTTGTTGTCGGAGTAATTTTGCTGCTGATTGAAATATTTGTCATACCCGGATTCGGGATTGCCGGCGTGCTTGGAATTCTTCTCATGATATTCGGATTGTTCCTCAGTCTGGTTTCGGATTTTCAGATGAGAGACTTTTCATTTTTATCGATGGCGATAATCCAGTTGGCCTCGGTATTTGTAGCTACCGGCGTATTTATTTTTCTGTTGTCGAAAATACTTCCGAAAACAAATGTGTGGAACCGTTTAATTCTACAAGAAAACATCGGCGGCAAATCCGGGTACACTTCGAAACCTACTCTTGAACATTTGGTTGGCGTTGAAGGAGTTGCTTTAACGGATCTTCGTCCGGCTGGAGCCGCAATAATAAACGGCAATCGTATTGATGTTGTTACCGAAGGAGATTATATAAGTCATGATGCCGCGATTGTTGTGAAATCCGTCGAAGGTTCTAAAGTGGTCGTTGGAATGAAATCGTAAGAATCGTTGCGCAGATTTTGAGTCTGCGCAACAATGTTTATATCAGCTCAATGATGTTCTTGTTTGTTGTAATATCTTTTCTTGTGCTCTTCTTCGTTTTCTGCGCCGCATCTTTCATCTCAAGCTGAACATTCATCTCGACTCTGGTGGATGTTTCTGCTTTAATCAATTTACCGTTATCAATATTGAACAGCATAATTCCGCCGCCGCTAATGATTGGATCGGAAAAATTGTAGGTAACACCGCTATCTGTTCCTTGTTTGTTCCCGGTAGCTTTTGCCGAAAGTACTGCACTGACTTTAGCAGCTCTCGCGCCGTTAACCTTTACGAAATCATCCACTTTGAATTTTGCAGTGTTCTGAAGTTGAAATACCGCTAGACTGCCGGGATAATTTTTTGTCCAAGTAGAATCTTTTCCCACGGCGTGATTCGGGAGTTCTCTAAAAATTAATTGAGTGATTGGTTTCAACGCGGCTTCGGCGATACTGTTTTTTAATTGTTCCTTTTGTTGAGCGTTCAACTTTTGATTGCTTGGCTGCATCGCATTTAATTTTTCAACCATCTTATCGAGGTTGGAAATATTAACAATGTTGCCGTTGGCATCCAGCTTAACGGTGTACGGCATGTTGGTGATCGTTTCATATTCCATAAACTTTGATTTGATCTCGGGACTGTTGTTGGCTTTCGAATCGTAAGTAATTTTTTGTCCGTTGTTATCTGCATCTATTTTCATGGAAGAAATTGTAACGGAGAGATCGGCGTTCTTATCTTTGTCAACCTTCAGAACATTGAAATCAAAATTATATGTGGCAGACTGGTTCGATTTACTCTTCAAAGTTGAATCAGCCTGAACAGTTTGATCCGTTAATGTTAGAGTTGTCAACTTGTATGAAAACTTGTCTCCGGGTTTGAATTGATATTGAAGCGTTACTTTATCATTACCGAGATTAACTTTTTCAAGATTATTGTAAGCTTCTGTATTGATTAAGTTTTGATTCTGTTTTGCTTCATCTGCTTTTTCATTTTTCTTTGTACACCCGGCAACAAAAACAAAAACGGCAAGCAACAGCGTGATTTTCAAAATAATATTTTTCATTAGGTTCTCTTTTTAGTATTCCAAAAAAACTCCCCTCTAAAAAGGGGAGCGTTCATAAATTATTTCCAACCGTTTATTTCAAGAAGTTCTTTGCTTGAAAAGAAATGAGAAATTTCTTTGGAAGCATTTTCATCGGAATCCGAACCGTGAACGATGTTTTCTTGAATGCTTGCTGCGTACAATTTGCGAATTGTTCCTTCGGCGGCTTTTGCCGGGTCGGTTGCACCAATTAGTTTTCTGAAATCTTCAACAGCATTTTCTTTTTCGAGCGCAATTGGAACGCATGGACCGGAAGTCATATAAACGATCAAGTCTTTGAAGAAAGGGCGCGCTTCGTGAACTTCGTAAAATCCTTTTGCGGAATCTTCGGTTAGTTTTACCATTTTCATACCGAGTACCGTAAATCCCGCATCTTGTATTTGTGTTATTACCTTACCGATTAAGTTTTTCTTCACGCAATCCGGTTTAAGAATTGCTAATGTTCTGTTGCTCAAAGTTTTCTCCGTCTATAGTTATTGGTTACTTGTTGTTGGTGATTAGTTATTGGTGATTGGTGGTTTGTTATTGGCTTCGGCAATTATTTTCAACCAACCAATTACGAATGACTCATCACCTTTTCTTTTTCACAGATTTCTTAACAATTTTGGTTTTCTTTCCCGGTTTCTTCGCTACTTTGCTTTTAGCCTTTTTCAACGCCTTCTGCATCGTAACGCCGATTTCAGCGGGGCTCTCAATAACATGAATACCGGCTTTTTTCATCGCTGCCATTTTTTCTGCAGCCGTTCCTTTCCCGCCCGAAATGATTGCGCCGGCGTGACCCATTCTTCTTCCTGGAGGCGCTGTTCTTCCGGCAATAAATCCAACGACAGGCTTCTTAACATTTTTCTTAATGAACTCGGCAGCTTCTTCTTCCGCGCTTCCGCCAATCTCGCCGATCATTACAATTCCTTCAGTACCGGGGTCATCGTTGAAAAGTTTTATGATGTCGATGAAACGTGAGCCGATAATCGGATCGCCGCCGATGCCGACGCAAGTTGATTGACCAATTTTAAGATCGCTAAGCTGCTTAACGGCTTCGTAAGTTAATGTGCCGCTGCGGGAAACAACTCCAACTTTTCCTTGCTTATGAATAAATCCAGGCATGATTCCGATCTTTGCTTTACCAGGTGAAATTACTCCAGGGCAGTTGGGACCGACCAACGTAACGTTTTTCGCTTTGATTGAATTATAAACTGCAATCATATCTTTTGCGGGAATACCTTCGGTGATGCACACAATAAATTTAATTCCGGCATTTGCAGATTCAAGAATTGCATCAGCAGCAAATGCTGGAGGAACAAATATTGCCGAAGCATCTGCCTTGACTGTTTTTACTGCTTCTTCAACCGTGTTAAAGATTGGAACATGTGTGTCTTCAAACTTTTGTCCGCCTTTTCCCGGTGTTACGCCGGCAACAACATTTGTACCGTACTCAATCATTTGTCTCGTGTGAAACGATCCTTCGCCGCCTGTAATTCCTTGAATAACTACTCGTGTTTTTTTGTCAAGAAGAATGCTCATAATTTTTCCTTGATGATTGATTTCAAAATTTGACTGGACAAAATTAAGAAAGGTGAGGGAAATTTACTTGAGAAAAATACAAACCAGTTATAAAACATTTTGTTTGAAGAATTCAAAAATCCAATTGATAATCATAAATAGACTACGTCTTCGTTCTTAGTGATTAACGACAAGAAGAGAAGAAGATAATCTCTCAAGTGTCGGGTTATGAGAAAATTTCTCCTGATATTTTCGCGTCCGTTTTCTCCAAGCCTTTTTGCATAATCCGGATTTTGAAGTAATTGTTTTAGTGCGAACGCTGTACCTTCAATTGAATGAGTTAAGAGTCCGGAATACTTATTCGTGATCTGAAGAGGAATGCCGCCGACAGCACCCGCTATTACCGGTTTTGATTTCCAGAGTGCTTCTGCTACGGTAAGACCGAATCCTTCTTTTAAGGATTTTTGAAGTACAACTGAAGAAGCCCTTTGAAGCGCATTGATTTCTATGTCGCTGGCAGGTGGAAGAAGCAAAAGAAAAATGTCGGGATCGTTTTCAACAATTTCTCGTACATCGTTTAAAACTTTCGCACCTTCGGGATCATCGGTGGCGCCTCCGCCCGCAAGAACGAGCTGACAATCCGCATATTTTTTTACCAATTTAAAAACTTTAACAACGCCGACCGGATCCTTAAGATAATCGAAGCGGGAAATTTGTGTAACAATCGGCCGTTTCCTATCAATGCCGAATTTTTCCAAAACAGAAGTAATTATTTCATCAGGCAGCTCTTTATTCTTGTCGCTTGTTGGATCGATTGACGGAGAGATCAATACTTGAGGTACTTTCAGTTTTCTTGCGAACGATGGTGCCGAGAAAACGCTTACGTCATACTTATTGATATATTCTTTTAAGAACTGCCATGTGAATAAGTCCGGATTCGAAAAATCAATGTGACATCTCCATATCCAACGGTTGCCGTTGGATTTTTTTGCCAGCACAAGTGCGCACGGTTGAGGATCATGAATGAAAATTATATCTCTATTCAACTCCATTTCGTTTCTGTTCTGCTCGTTTGTATAAAGATAAAGATCAATCTCATCACGAGTGAATGTTACTTGCTGACCATGAAGTGCATTGTGCATCTTCTTAGTTACTTCAAAGAATTTTTCTCCACCTTTAATAACATCCCAGCACGCATTAACTCCAAGCTCTTTAAGAAGCGGAATCATCCGGGTTAGAATCTCAGCGACTCCTCCTCCAACTGCCGTCGAATTTATATTTTGAACCGAAACGTTCTGGAGTTTACCGGCGTAGAGTTCAAGTTCATCAATAACATCCGACCCGACAAATTGTTCGTATTCTCTAAGCTTTGCCATTCTTATTTCCTTCAAGTTTGTTCATTATCAGTTTGACAAGAGTTTTCCGAAGGTTT
Source organism: Bacteroidota bacterium (assembly GCA_021820065.1). Lineage (GTDB taxonomy): Bacteria > Bacteroidota > Ignavibacteria > Ignavibacteriales > Melioribacteraceae > Fen-1258. Next base: position 10,126 of record JAKAEE010000036.1, read on the forward strand.
TCGATGGTTTGCGTGTATGGATCCAGTTTGCTGAATTCTTCGGCTAATTTTTCTTCGCCAAGAGATTTCGAAAGCCAAAGCGAAAAGTCGAATTCTTTTTTGTGAAATCTCGCTTCGAACACATGAAAGTAGATCGAATAAACCGAAACTTTTTCAAGACACTCCTTGAACTCCTGCAAAGTGTTCGCTACATACTTTGTAGGAAATACGAAGGAACGCGCGCTCATAAAATGAAATTCTTCTCCTGATGGCGAGTTGTGATGAGGCATTCCTTCTATATCTTCTTGCGCTGTTTTTACAATGTTGATCAATTCAGTTCTGATTTTTTCCAGATCGGAATAACGTCTAAGATCGATACTTGCAATTTTCTCACCGAGGAGTTTGTCCTGTAGAGCGCTGGTTATCCAATAAGCAAAGTCGTTTGGTGGTTCCGGCGAGATGTGCTCGTGTTGTATCAAGTAGTGGTGAGTATGCTGAAAGATTGTCATTGGAGGCACTGCTTTTATACCGGCTAACAGTTCGGACAGATTTTTAGCGCGTCTTCCCAATAAGAAAATTAAATTCTGCCGGGTATAAAACCGGAAACCGTTTGCTGTTTTGTTATCCATCAGAATTCCATTGATAATTTCCGTTAACTATTATTTTTAAGAATTGAAGAACTTCATCTGTATTACGTACAAAATATTTTGCCAAGGTTTTCTTGCTAGATCCCACTTTGACAGTGAGCGAGTTTCTTCCCAAAACTTTGAAGGCATCTTCGTCGGTAGTATCGTCTCCCATATAAACTGCGGAATATTTTTTCTTTTGTGCATGAAATGTCCTCAGAACTTTTTGGACAGCCAGACCTTTGTTCCACACAATGTTGGGTCTAATTTCCAAAACCTTTTTGCCGTAAGTAATTTTTACAAATGGAAAATACTTCTCAGACATTGATGCTACAAGATTTTTGACGACATTAATCTGATCAACCGGAACATTTCTATAATGCACCGTTACCGTATATTTCTTATTTTCAACAAGGACCGAATTAATAGATTTCCCAAGTACATTCAGTTTTCGTGAAAGCTCATTCAGCAGTGGAAGCATTTTATTAACTTTGGGGTGCACCCAGGTTTTGCCCTTGTAATGAATTTGAAAACCATGGTTCGAGACTATGGTTAAATTTTTTAAACCTAGAAGACGATTTATGTCTGCGTGAGCTCTGCCGGTGCTGATTACCAATGTTATTTTCTTTTGTTCTGAAAGTTGTCTCAGCAGTTTTCTCGTTTCAGGAGAGATTACCGCTAAAGCAGGCAGTTTTCTTATAGGTACCAACGTTCCGTCATAATCAAGGAAAAGAAAAATTTTTTGAACGTTCTCGAGTTTCTTGAATATGTTTTTCAGCGCTCTTTCTTTACCGTACAAATAAGTTGGTGGCATAATTATTTAGGGTTTTGTAAATCTTGAGTTATCGGAAGACGTAATCGCGATAACGCATTAATTATGTTCGCAGCCCATCGATAAACATTTCGCTCTTGTAAGACTGCACGCATTCGTTGCATCCGGTCAGTTCTTTCTTTTGGCTGCATTACTAATGCAGTGTGAATTGCTTCTGCCATTTCTTCAATGCTGTACGGATTGACTATAAGAGCATCTTGTAATTCCCGTGCTGCACCGGTGAATTGACTGAGGATTAGTATGCCATCTTCATCGTCACGTGAGCCAACAAATTCTTTGGCAACGAGGTTCATTCCGTCGTGTAACGAAGTTACTAAGCAGATATCCGATGCTTTGTAAAATAAATTAATTTGTTGATGGTCATGATGGGCTTTAAGAAAAACTATTGGTTTCCAATCCTTAGCTTGAAAGCGCCAATTTATTTTGTCAACAATTTCCTCCAATTCGGCAATCAGATCGTGATAGCGTTTGATATGAGTACGGCTTGGGGCGCCGAGTTCTACAAATGTGAAACGTCCGACAAAATCGGGATATTTTTCAAAAAATCTTTCAACAGCTCTAATGCGCTCAACAATTCCTTTAGTATAGTCAATGCGATCTACACCAACTCCTATAGTTTCAACATCAAAACCTATTTTTTTAAGAACAATTTCACGTTGAGTTTTCTTGGGAGTTAGTTGGTGAGTTTTATCATGAACTGCATTCGGGAATGCTATACTGATAGGGAAAGGTCTTACAGAGGTTACAGATCCTTTATGTTCTAGATTAAACTGATCCCAATTGATTTTTGATTCCAGAAAACGATCGACAGTTTCTAAAAAATTGTTGCAATGAAATTGAATATGAAATCCAACCAGATCCGCACCCAAAAGACCTAACAGAATTTCCTGTTTCCAAGGACAGATTCCAAATACTTCAGGATTGGGCCATGGGATATGCCAAAACAATGCAACACGAGCATCTGGTCTTTTGGATTTTATTAGAAACGGTAACAAAGCGAAATGATAATCCTGAATCAATATTAACGGTTCGGTCTCGTTTTTAATCTCATCAAGCAGAGTTTTAGCAAATTTTTGATTAACAGTTTGATAGCTAATCCAATCTTCCAAACGAAAAATAGGTCGGGTATGTGTTATATGACAAAGAGGCCAAATTCCTTCATTCGAAAAACCATAATAGTGTCCCTCTTCTTCTTCTTTTGTTAGAAATATTCGACGGAGTGTGTAAGATGGATCTTCGGGTGGAACAAGTAATTTTCCTTTTGCATCAGAAGTTTCGCGATCAGCGTCTCCACCTCCATGTGCAATCCATACACCGCCGCATGCTCTTAAAATTGGATCTAGTGCTGTTACCAAACCACCTGCCGGTACGACGCATTCTATATTATTCCCCTGTCTCACATGCATGTATGGTTCGCGATTAGAAACTATTATCAGATTCCTGTCGGCAATTTCTTGACGCACGTGTTCTTTTAATCGTTCGGCAGTCCAGAGTGAGTCGGATTGCAAACGTAAACGAGCTTCCTCTTCTGCGCTTGCTCTGGCAATAGATAAACTCTTTGCTAAAAGTGTTACTTCATCTTCTAAGGGTTTTAAAATATCCCCTCGAGGCAACTTTACGGCTTGATTTGTTTTGCCAATCCTTACGCCTCTCATCCATTTTGCAATTTGAGCAATTGGTCCGGTAATACTCCATCTCACAACCAGAACAGTTGTAATTATGATAAGCAGTATCTGGATAAGAAGACGCACAAAATTATTTTCCCAAATACCATTTAGCCGTGCGTCTATATAAGAAGCATCATGTATAAGTAGGAGAGCACCGACAATCTTATTCTCAATAAGAATTGGAATTGAATATGTATGAACTAACTTATCGTTTACTGTTGTATAAGAAGCAATACTTTCGCCTCGAATTATAGATTCAGAAACGTGGGTTGTTGAATCCGGGGGATCGGGTAAAAATTTTGTGTCGGACATTAATAATTTGCCGAGACTGTCGTAAACAGCTATTCCAAAGAGTTTATCGCGATCGCCGAATCTCTTTACGAAACGTTTTAACCTAGCAGATGATTTTGCTCGCAAAAGTTCTTTAATGGACTCTTGCAAACTTTCTCCCAAAATAACAGTGCGAACATCCAACTCGTTTGTTAAACGGTTGCGCTCAGTTTGGACTTGCAAATATGAAGAAACAGAAGCAACGAGTGCCGCTACCAAAACAAGTGAAACAATAAGTCGAAAAGTGATTTTCATTATTACTTATTTTTTTTGCAAACGTTTTTTAAATCCACACACTTACGCTCATTCCATTCTTGGTTATCATGGTGTACTTAAATAAACATAAATGATAAAATCACAAAAATTCAATCCAAGAGAGTATGAATTAGAGTGTAAGAGCACTTTAGGTTTATTTAATTAAATAAGAAAAACTAAATTATTCTACCAAGTCGTAATAGTTTAAGTTCCTCAAATTGATTAGCCATTAGCTGCATACCGATAGGCAATCCCTCTTTGTTATTTCCGATAGGGATATTTATTCCCGGAATGCCGGCTAAGTTTGCCGAGGTTGTGTATATGTCGCTTAGGTACATTTGAAGCGGGTCGTCGGATTTTTCTCCGATCTTAAATGCCGCAAATGGGGAAGTGGGGGTAAGTATAACGTCAACTTTTTCAAAAGCTTTGTCGAAATCTTGCTTAAGAAGACGTCTGACTTTTTGTGCTTTTCTATAATATGCGTCGTAGTAACCGGCAGATAGAACGTAAGTGCCGAGCATAATTCGGCGTTTCACCTCAGCGCCGAATCCATCCGAGCGTGAGTTCGTGTACATTGATTGAAGATCACCGGAAAGAGTTGATCTGTATCCGTAGCGCGCGCCGTCGAAACGTGCTAAATTGGACGACGCTTCAGCAGTTGTAAGAATGTAATATGTTGCGATCGAGTACTCTGTGTGAGGCAAATTTATTTCTATGATTTCATGACCTTGTGATTGCAACTTGCCGACCTGGACCATTATTAAATCTCTAATCTCGTCGTTCAAACCTTCGGCAAAATATTCTTTCGGTAAACCGATTTTGAATTTTTTGGTTTGTTTTAGTTCGGTCGGAAAATCCGGCACATCAATGTCCTGACTCGTAGAATCTTTTTCATCGTGTCCCGACATAACCGAAAGTACTAGAGCAATGTCGTCGATGCTTTTAGCAAATGGTCCGATTGAATCGAACGATGAAGCAAATGCCGTAAGTCCGTAACGCGAAACTCTTCCATAAGTTGGTTTAAGTCCGTATATACCGCAGAATGATGCCGGTTGGCGGATCGATCCGCCGGTATCGGTACCGAGAGAGACATCACATAAATTTGCGGTAACAGCTACAGCCGAACCCCCGCTTGAACCGCCGGGTACGCGCGAATGATCAATTGGATTCAGTACGACTCCGAAAGCCGAGTTTTCATTTGACGATCCCATCGCGAATTCATCGCAGTTGGTTTTGCCGATTATAATTGCGTCTTCATCGATTAATTTTTGAACAGCTGTTGCAGTGTAAAGCGAATGAAAATCTTTCAAAATATTGGATGAACAAGTGAGAGGTCTGTCTTTCAGAGCAAGAACATCTTTAATTGCTAAAACCATTCCGGCAAGTTTTCCGGCTGATCTGTTCTTAATTTTTCCTTCGATTAATTCAGCTTGCTGAAGCGAGTCTTCAAAAACAAAATTAAATGCGTTTAGGCTTTTATTCTGATCAATTCTTTGAAGGAATGCAGAAACGTTTTCTTTTAAAGAAAGTTTCCCATCACGGATCAAAGCCAGTTTTTCGGCGTGATTTTTATACGTCACTGAAATGATTTACCTCAAGAAAGAATGAAGAAAATTTGCTGAAGAGTTATTTCTTTTCGCTGCCGTTGTCTTTCTTATCACCGGCGTTTTTGATATCGTCTTCAACGTCGCTGAGCGCTTTCTTGAATTCGCGCATTCCTTTGCCGATGCCCTGAGCAAGATCCGGAATTTTCTTAGCACCAAACAAAATCAAGATGACAAAAAGTATGATAAGAAGTTCCCCGGCTCCTAAGTTTCCGAACATGTTTTCCTCTATATGTTATTCTTAATTACAACGCTGCAACAACAAGCTACGTTCAAAATAAATTTATTTAGTACGAATGAATAGTATCAATTAAAAAGATTATTAGCAATAGAATTGAAAATGAGCGCGCCGTCGGTATTACTCAGCACGGGATCGCAATGACGCTCTGGGTGAGGCATAAGTCCCATCACGTTTTTCTTTTTGTTCATGATGCCGGCTATATTTGAAACCGATCCGTTCGGGTTGTATTTGCTCGCTGTATCCCCGTCCTTCGAAGCGTAACGGAAAAGTATCTGGTTGTTTTCTTCGAGAGATTTCAAAGTCGCGTCGTCTGCGTAATAATTTCCTTCGCCGTGCGCTACAGGGAATGTTAACAGTTTCTTCTTAATCGATTTGGTGAAAATAGTTTTGTTGTTTTCGATGCGTAAGTGAACATCTTTGCAAACAAACTTGAGCGATTCGTTTTTCAGCATCACGCCGGGAAGAAGTCCAATCTCGAGAAGAATTTGAAATCCGTTACAGATGCCGATTACGATTCCGCCTTTTTCGGCAAAGTTATAAACCGAATCCATGATGGGTGAAAATCGCGCGATCGCGCCGGTTCTAAGATAATCACCGTAAGAAAATCCGCCGGGTAAAATTATTACATTGGATTGTTTGAGATCTTTTTCTTTATGCCAAAGGAATTCTGCATCGTATCCTAAGACTTTTTTTACAGCATAGTATGCGTCGTGATCGCAATTGCTTCCGGGAAAAACTACAACTCCGAATTTTGGTTTCATTTTACTTCTTCCAACGAAAATTCAAAGTCTTCGATGATCGGATTCGATAAGAGTTTTTCGGAATATTCCTTCACTTCTTTTTCAGCCAGACTTTTATCTTTTGTGTCAACGAAAAATTCGATGTACTTACCGATCCGTGTTTGTTTTACGTTGTTGAAACCCAAAAGTTTTGCGCCCTGTTCTACGGCTTTGCCTTCGGGGTCTAAAATTTTCGGTCTTCTTTTTATAATAACTGTTGCCTTAAACAATTTAATTCTCCGAGGTTTTTAATCCATTCTCATAATTATCATTCTTTTTCAAAATTAGAAAAAGCAGATGCCGTAATATGCCGAATAGTACGATTCCAAGAAAGATGAAAAACAAAATCTCTCCGTTGGTTATGATTGCAAGAACCAAAGCAACGAGCAATTCTCCGAACAACAAAACTTTTTCTTTGAAATTTTTATTGCGAAGTTTTGGAAGAGCGTTGTAGCGGATTTTACTCACCATCAAGAAGGAGAGAGCGAGAACCAGAACCACTACGATGTGATTGTATGGTTCGATGATATGTCCTTCCTGGTAAAACGAAAGCACCAAAGTCGAAATCGTCATGGCAGAAAGAGGAATCGGTAAGCCTTTGAAATCCGCTTTCTTATTTAAGTCTTCTACCTGAACGTTGAAACGCGCAAGTCTTAGAGCGCCGAATAAAAGAAGGCACGCGCTTAGGATAACTCCGAAACCGCCGAACTGAAATGCATAAGCTTTGTAAATAAGAAACGAAGGCGCTGCGCCGAAACTTACCACGTCGGATAGCGAATCAAGCTCCACACCGAAATGACTTGAAGTTTTTAGTAAGCGCGCGACAATTCCATCAAGCATATCGAAACTTGCAGCGGCAATAATCATAATTGAAGCAAGTCTGAAATCGTTTTGGGAAGCATAAACGATAGAAAGAAATCCGCAGAAGACATTCAGAGAAGTAACAGTGTTGGCAATAAAGGATTTTGGGAATGAAGTTTTGTTCATTTCTCTATCTCAAATAAAATTGTTTCACCTGCTTTAACTTTGTCACCCATTTTGAATTTTGGTTTCCAATTTAGAGGCACGATCACATCGGAGCGGCTGCCGAACTTGATCATTCCGAAACGGTTTCCCATTGTAACATCGTCACCGACCTTTAAGTCGCAAACTATACGGCGCGCGATGAATCCGGCGATTTGTGTGAAAAACATTTTTCCGAACTTTGAAGTAATGCCGATTTCGGTTCTTTCATTTCTCTTGTCAGCCTTCTCATGAAAGGCAACGAGGTAATCACCTTTAACATATTTAAGGAAATCAACTTTACCGCTGATAGGTATTCTGTTCACGTGAACGTTGAGCGGCGACATAAAAATGGAAACTTGTTGGGCTTTACTTTTTAAGAATTGGTCTTCTTCAATTTCCTTGATGGCAACTATTTCTCCGTCTGCTGGAGAAACAATAACGTTATTTTTATTGGGTGGAGTTCGTTCCGGGTCGCGGAAAAAATTCATGCTGAAGAGTAAAAACACAACAGCTATGGTCAATATCGGGTATTTAATCCATCCATTTTGTATAAAAAGAGAACCGAGAAAAAGGACGAGCGAGAAGAGCGCGCAGAATATAAATGTATTTAAACCATATTTGGTTATCATTCACACACTTGAATAATTTTACTAAAGGCTCCGTCAAAGACGGCACAAATGTAATATTTTCTCGTCTTAATTTCTTGTGAAACTTTTTTTTGCTAACTTTGGCACGCAAAACGATTTAACAAAATTCTTTCGAAAATAATTGTTCCCTTGCGGAGGAGTAATGAAAATGAATATGCAGGATATGCTTAAGCAAGTTCAAAAAATGCAAGCCGAAATGGCAAAAGTTCAGGCAGAACTTGAAAATAAAACCGTTACCGAAGAAAGCGGCGGGGGAATGGTGAAAGCTACGGCAAACGGTAAAAAGGAAATTGTTTCCATAATAATAGATGAAGAAATTGCAAAAAGCGGCGACAAAGAGATGCTGGAAGATCTTGTCGTTGCTGCCGTGAACAAAGCTTTGGCAACGGCTGGAAAAATGGCTGAGGACGAACTTGGCAGCGTTACAAAAGGAATGATTCCGCCAGGACTTAACATCCCGGGTTTTTAAATGCTTATAGCAGAACCACTCGAAAAAGCAATTGACGAGTTGAGCAAACTTCCATCGATCGGCAGAAAAACCGCACAGCGTCTTGCACTCCATCTTTTAAAAAGTGACCGGCTGACTGTAGATGCTCTCACAAAATCGCTTGTTGAGTTAAAAGAAAAAATTAAATTCTGCACTGTCTGTTTTAATATTTCTACCGAAGACAAATGTGAAATTTGCAAAAGCCCGAAACGTGATCAGACAATAATATGCGTCGTTGAAGATGCGAGCGACATCATCGCAATTGAAAGGACTAATGAGTACAATGGTTTGTATCATGCGCTCGGCGGAGTGTTAAACCCGCTATCCGGAATTGATGTCGATGCTTTGAAGATCAGCGAGTTGCTTGTCCGGCTGAAGAATTCCGAAGCGAAAGAAATTATTCTTGCTCTTAATCCTACCAGTGAAGGAGATGCCACTTCACTCTATCTTATAAAAGTATTGAAAGATTTTCCGGTTAAAGTCACACGGATTGCGCGAGGATTACCAATAGGCGGAGATTTGGAATTTGCCGACTCGGCGACAATTGGACGCGCGTTCATCGGAAGAATTTCTTTGTGAAAAGAGAATCCATCTCAATGGAAAAAGAATGGTTTAGGAATTGGTTTAATTCCGATCAGTACTTGGAAGTTTATCAACACCGAGATCATCAAGACGCAAAGAAACTGCTCGACCTTGTCTTTAGAAATGTCTCACTTAAAAAAAACTCATTGATTTTAGATGCCGCTTGCGGCGCCGGACGGCATTTGATTGATCTTAACGCAAAAGGGTATAACGCTTTCGGATTTGATCTAAGCATGAGTCTTCTCAAAAAAGGTAAAACGGATGCTGAGGAAAAATCCATCCGTCTGAATCTTTTCCGTGCAGACCTACGGCATATTGCCTTGAGACAAAAATTTGATTTGGTGTTGAATCTTTTCACAAGCTTTGGTTACTTTCATACCGATTATGAAAACTTCTCCTTTGTTCAAGCAGCTTTTGGTTTTCTAAATGAAGGCGGCATTTATGTTTTTGATTATCTGAACGAAAAATATCTTTTGAAAAATCTGATTCCCGAAAGCAAAAGGGAAATCGAAGGAAAGACTGTAATCGAAAGAAGAAAAATAGCTGAAGGAAGAGTTGTAAAGGAAATAATTATAAGTAATCATGCTTCTGAGAATCGTTTTGTTGAATCTGTTCAGCTTTATTCGAAAGAAAAAATTGTTGAGGAGTTTGAAAAAATCGGATTTAAGTTAATATCCGACTTTGGTGATTACGATGGAACCCGTTTCGATGAGGAGAATTCCAAAAGACTAATTTTGTTTTTTATGAAATGAAAAGTGTTCCTATAATATTGCTGCTGTTTTTAGTAAGTGCTTGCGATCTTTTTACCGCGCGTTCGCCCGAACAGCCGGATACTCCCGCTAACAGCAATGTTCCGGCAACAAGTCCCGATATTCTTTTCCAGAACTTGAAATCTTCGATCGAACAAAAAGTTTTGGATAACTACATGGTTTGTTTTGTCGATTCATCATTCCTTAAAAAGAGATTTAAGTTCATTGCCGCCTCCGGCTCAATGTCGCAATATCCTACGCTGAGCAACTGGACTTTAGAGTCCGAGCGTCAATACTTCAAATGGCAGAAAGCAATAGCGCAAGCCGGCAATTCGATCACTCTCACTTTATCGAACGCATTCAATACTCAATTCGGGGACAGCGCTGTTTATCTGTTTGATTATGATTTATCTTTGAAGGCAAACGATCCATCGATCAGCGGTGATTATGTAGGCACTGCGCGATTCACAATTTATGTAAATTCGAATGGAGAATGGGTAATCGTTCAGTGGGAAGATTTGCGAAAGAGCAGCGGACAAACTTGGAGCGACTTGAAAGGGAGATCATATTAAAAAGTTAATTGTTTTTGGGATACTGGTTCTTTCATTGAATAGCTGCGTCAATCCGTTTGCGCCGAAGATCGACAGCAATCTCGACAAGGGAAGCGGTCTAATTAGCGATCGATCCACGATCTACGGAGTGTTCCAAAATTTTCAGTATGCATACACTTTTAAGGATACATTAATTTACAGCCAACTTTTGGATAAAAACTTTATCTTTAGTTACAGAGATTATGATTTGGGTGTTGATGAATCGTGGGGACGCGACGACGAGATGAAAGTTACGAACGGGTTGTTTCAGAATTCGCAGCGTCTCGATCTAATTTGGAATAATATTGTTTCGATTACCGGCGACTCGACTCGCATTGTAAGAAGTTTTAACTTAACGGTAACATTTAATCCGACGGATATAATATATATTGACGGAAGAGTTAACCTTACATTGGGAAAAGACAGCGGTAATAAATGGAAGATCATTCGCTGGGTAGATGAATCAAACTTTTAGGACGGCATGTTAACGTTTTATTTTAAAGAAGCATTTCGAATATTCAAAAGATCACCTTTTGCAACCGTCGTAACGATCTCGATGACAACGCTCGCGATTCTGCTTGCAGTTGTCTCGGTATTTGTTTTGTTTGGATCGGCAAAGCTATCCGATAGAATAAAACGTTCCATCGAACTAAATGTTTATCTGGATAACACACTTACAAGTGAGCAGATTAATTCGATCAGAAGTCAACTTGTTTCGGAACCGGAAATTTTATCGGTTGAGTTTATAGATAAGAACCAAGCAATAGACCAATTCTTAAAAGAAACGGGAGAAGATTTTAGAAAAGTTCTGGACCAAAATCCGCTGCCGAATTCATTCGTGGTTAGATTCAAACCCGCTCCTTTAGATGAAAAGAGTATTGAAACTTATTCGGCAAAGTATAAATTGATCCCCGGCGTAACAGATGTAGTTTACGATTATAAAACTGTCTTACGTCTTCTCAGCATTCTTAAATCTGGTGGGACATCGATCTACATCGTTTCAGCCGTACTGATTTTTCTTTCGTTATATCTTGTTTACAGCAACAACAAAGTTCAAATTAACAGCAACAAGAACCTCTATACAATTATGAAACTTGTAGGTGCAAAAATTTCTACGATGAAGATTCCGATAATCTTGAACGGAATAATGATTGGAGTATTTTCATCGGTAATTTGTGTTATCCTCTACAATTTAGCTTTAATGTTATTGACTAAAGTTTTTGCAAATGTTAGTTTCGATTCGCAAATACGTCTGGTGAATTTGCTGATACTCATTATCGGCATCTTACTGGGGTTTTTAGGCAGTTTCGTTTCGTCATATAAAATTCGAAAACTTTTAGAAGCAAGTTAGTTACGTTGGACAGCATTAATAATTTCATAAAATTATAGCGCAAACTATGAAGAAAAAGACAGCCGTTGTAACTGGTGGAGCGGGATTTTTAGGTTCGCATCTTTGCGATAGACTTATTTCCGAAGGCTTCAAAGTTATTTGTCTAGATAACTTACTTACCGGAAGACTTGAAAACATCGAGCATCTTTTCGAGAACGAAAATTTTCAATTCATAAAACTTGATGTTACTAATTTTATTCATGTCCCTTCAGATGTTGATTATGTCCTCCATTTTGCATCTCCGGCTAGTCCGATTGATTATTTAAAATTTCCGATTCAAACGCTGAAGGTTGGTTCTCTCGGGACACATAAGGCGCTGGGACTGGCAAAGGAAAAAAATGCAACATTTCTTTTAGCCTCCACTTCTGAAGTTTACGGCGATCCGCTCATTCATCCGCAAAGCGAAGAGTATTGGGGGAACGTTAATCCGGTTGGTCCGCGTGGTGTTTATGACGAAGCAAAAAGATTTGCCGAAGCAATGACTATGGCTTATCACCGTTATCACAATCTTGATACACGCATCGTGAGAATTTTTAACACCTACGGACCGAGAATGAGATTGGATGACGGGCGTGCTTTACCTACATTTATAGACCAAGCTCTTAAGCAACAAGACATCACAGTTTTCGGCGACGGCTCACAAACGAGAAGTTTTTGCTACGTTAGCGATTTAATTGATGGAATATTCAAACTGCTTCTTTCGAAAGAAGTAATGCCTGTCAATATCGGCAATCCGGATGAAATTACAATTGATGAGTTTGCTAAAGAAGTTCTCCTTCTAACAAAATCAAAAAGTAAAATTGTTTATAAAGAATTACCAATAGATGACCCAAAAGTAAGACAACCAGACATTACCCGCGCTAGAATATTGCTAAAATGGGAACCGAAAGTAAACCGCTCCGAGGGCTTAAAAATTACGCTTGAATATTTTAACGGTAGAATTTAGAACAAAGAGTGGATGTAATCTAAGGGAACCAAATATGAAGAAGACTTTTTTCTTAATTATAGTTTTATTGATTTCGATTAGCAGCATCTATTCACAAGTAGAATTAGTGCCCATTTCTCATAAAGTCTATCCTTTCTTGAAAAGAATGGAACTGAAAGGCGTAATTGAAAATTACAACAGTTCTAATCTTCCTTTAAGCAGAAAAGATGTTGCAATATTCTTGAAAGAAATTCAAGAAAAACAGTCTAACCTTGACTCATCGGAAAAGAAAGTATTCAAAGATTTATTGATTGAGTTTCATTTTGATCTTGAGAAGAATCTCGAAGGTTCATATTCATTCTTCAAAAAACCAAGTCTCGGTGAAATATTCAACGACGATAATTATAAATATCTTTACGCTTACGCAGATAGCAACGCGTCATTGTTCCTTGACGGAATGGGGTCATTGTCGTACCGTGATTTTAATGCAGAAAGTTATCCTAAGACGAATATTGGGCTGGGTGAAATAGGAATACGTCTGCGCGGCACTTTGTACGATAATTTCGGTTACTACCTTCGCATGTCTAACGGGCAGCAAATTAATGGTGATGGTTATGCGAGAGTAGTTGCTGCGAGTTATGATTCAAAACTTCACTCGACGCTGAAATTTCTAGGCGAAAAATATTACGATTCGTTTGAAGGTTATATGCGTTTTGAAGCGAGCAATCGTGCAATCGCATTGACATTCGGCAGAGAAAAATTCCAAATGGGAACAGGATTCATCGACAAACTTTTCCTATCAGGCAATACCGCTCCTTTTGATTTCGGCAGAATCGATGTAAAATACAAGTCGCTTCATTACTCTTTCTTCTACGGGAACTTAAAAGGAGATTCTTTAGGAGTAGCGCTTACTTCAAAAAATATCATTGCACACCGGCTTGATATTAATTTTTCGGAAAATTTCAGATTGGGTCTATACGAAAGCATTATCGCTGCAAATAGACCGATCAGTTTTACGTATATGAACCCGCTGAGTTTTCTAACTTCGGCGGATTTTACAGCGGAGCCCAAAAATCAAAGTAACGCATTAATGGGAATAGATATGGAAATCAAACCCGTTAATGATATTGCGTTTCAACTTTCACTTCTTATCGACGATTTGAATTTTAAGACTTTGTACGCGAACGATGCAAGCAGCGACGATAATAAATTCGGGTACCAGGCGGGAATAATGTTTGTCGATCCGTTTAAGATTTCAGACCTCACCGCAACAGTTGAGTACACAAGAATTGATCCCTTTGTCTATTCTCACAGAACGAATGAAAGCACGTACGCAGATTGGGGAATCAGTTTAGGGCATGCTCTTCCTCCGAACTCCGATGAAATTGCTATTCTTCTCAATTATTATTTATCGGGACGAACTTTTATTAATTTTAAATATCAGCATCAGCGATCTGGAACGGGGATTATCCTTGACAGCAAAGGAAACTTGGTACGCAACTATGGCGGAGACGTGAACAGAGGCGATGGCGACGGCACGTATAGAAACGAATTTCTGATGGGTAACAGAATTGACCGGGATATGTTTACTTTTGCTTTGCGCCTTGAACCGGTTAGACAATATTTTATTGACTTAACCTATTCTTTACAGAACATCAATATGAAGTATATCGATAAAAAATATGTCGATTCATATTTTTATGTTACAGTGTCAACCGATTTTTAGTTAAATTGTTTCATAGATTATCTGGGTTAGAAAATTTTATATCAATCAATTTAAGTCGTGGGGAAATTGAAATACTCCATCATCATTCCGACACTGAACGAAGAAAAGCTTCTTCCTTCGCTGCTCGAATCCTTGTACGATGTAAAACGGATGAATCACCGTAGTCTTGAAATAATAGTCTCGGACGGCGGTAGTTGTGATTGTACGTTGGAGTTAGCAGAAAAATTTTCAGATAAGCTTTTGAAGCATACGAATGGGAACATTAGGACGATATCAAGCGGAAGAGCGCGTGGGGCTGAAGAGTCATCCGGCGATATTTTAATATTTATCAATGCCGATGTTCGAATAGACTTAGGCAAACTATTACAAATTGTTGAAGAGAAATTTCTTACGAGTAATTATGCCGCGCTTACTACCAAAGTTAAAGTCTTCCCGGAGGAAGAACTTAGGAGTGATAAGTATATGGCGACTTTTTTGAATGGTTACTTCCGGTTTCTTAATTTTCTTGGTATGGGAATGGGAAGGGGAGAATGCCAGGTAATCAGAAAGAGTACATACAATAAAGTCGGCGGGTACAGAAAAGACCTTCACGCCGGCGAAGATTTCGAATTGTTTACACGTATCAGAAGACAAGGTAAGGTGCTGTTTATTAGTGATTTTGTTGTCTATGAGTCACCCAGACGCTATCGCAAGTGGGGGTATTTTAGAATAATGAGAGCGTGGTTTCTCAATAGCTCCGCGTCGCTATTTTTTAAGAGATCGTTTTCAAAATCGTGGGAGCTAATTAGGTGAGCAGCCGAAATTCTAGGGAGAAAATTCTGCAAAACAGTACATTTTATTTATTAATTTATTTAGATTATAATAGTGTACCGAATTAATAGCGGTATCATACCATTAATCAATGAACTTAAAAATGATAATTTCCTAAAACAAAAATTATACTTATGAAAACATTAGCCCTAAAATCTTGCCCAACTGCTTTTATAATTTTCGTAGTTTTTATCAGCCTAGTTTTAATCAAGTCTTCAGTGTACTCTCAAACCATGGAAGAACTTCAAAAGAAGATTCAGCAGAGCGGAATGACCGAAGAGCAATTGAAACAGAAGGCAGAAGCTGCAGGCTATACGTTGGAAGATTACAACAAACTTCAGCAAGCTGCTGCTAAGAAAGAAGCCGCGAATGTTTCTGCTACTAGTCAAGAAAAAGTGATCGTTACTCCACCGAGTGTAACGAGAGCAGCTTCATTTGCCGTACCTGAATTTGAGGGAAGAGAAGGAGCGGGGGGGCTTCAAGCTTTCGGTTATAATGTTTTTAACTATTCACCTACTACGTTTGAACCGTCATTAAATGTTCCGGTGCCAACGAATTATGTTGTCGGACCCGGCGATGAATTAGTAATTACACTTTGGGGCGAGACCCAATTAGTTAATAATCTAACTGTTTCAAAGAACGGAGATATTTATATTCCCAATGTCGGCTTAGTGCCGGTTAACGGACTAACGTTAAACGAAGTACGCGGCAGAATTTTTTCTGTGTTGTCAAAAGTATATGCTTCATTGAAATCAGCAGATGTTAGCGCAAAAACAAAATTAGATGTTTCCACAGGCAAACTCCGTAGTGTTAAAGTATATGTCTTGGGTGAAGTGAACACTCCAGGAGGATATACACTTCCGGCTCTTTCGTCTTCATTTACCGCTTTATATTATTGCGGGGGACCAACGATAAACGGCTCTTTAAGAAATGTTCAGGTTATGCGCGCCGGTAAAATGATAGCTACAATTGATCTTTACGAGTACTTGATTACCGGTAACAAATCCAAAGATGTAAGGTTGGAGGATGAAGATATAATATTTGTGCCCCCTGTTGGAAAGAGAGTGGCTATCGCCGGGAATGCATTCCGACCGGGAATATATGAGCTTAAAGAAAACGAAAAACTAAACGACTTAATTAAATATGCCGGTGGATTGAAGTTCACTGCTTATTTTGACCGTGTACATATTGAAAGGATTATTCCTTTTGCTCAACGGAAATCTTATGCAGATAATATTTTGAGTTTGGATCTTAACTTTAAATCAGTGAACGATTTATTGAATGACAAATATTCACTTGAAAGCGGTGATGTTGTTTCGATTCTGGGAATAAATAACTTGCCGGAAAATCGAGTTTCGATCACCGGATATGTAAAGAAACCGGGAGTTTATGAACTTACACCTCAAGGGATGCATGTAAAAGATTTGATCTTTAAGGCAGATTCTCTTTTGAAAGAAGCATTTGTTGATAAGGGAATTCTGATAAGAACTCTGCCGTCGGAGAAAAAGGAGATTTATAATTTCAATGTTTCACTCGCACTTAGAGGGGATGCTGCGAATAATTTATTGCTTCAGAATCGTGATGAAGTACGAATATTCAATCAACAAACTTTCTTTCCCGCGCGAAGTGTTGAGATTTCCGGCGAGGTTAAGTCTCCGGGAACATATACGCGGTTTAAGGACATGACAGTTGCGGAATTAATTACTCTTGCGGGAGGATTAACCGATAGGGCAACGACGAAAGAAATTGAAGTTACTCGGCTTGATACTACGAGTGCTGAAATATATTCTCAAAAATTTACTTTAGCTCTTCCAGAAGAATATTGGAAAGTGGCTAAGGGTGATGATTTTATGTTGAAAGATTTCGATAGAGTTTTAATTAAAACCGATCCGCTGAAGAACTTTAATCAGACTGTAACCGTTACGGGCGAAGTTGAATATCCGGGTACTTACACAATACTACATAGAGGTGAAAAACTATCTGAATTCATCAAGCGTAGCGGTGGTTTCAAGAAGAGCGCATACTTGAAAGGTATATTTGTTAAACGCGGAAATCCGATATTTTCTATGCTTGAACCAACGAAACTTCCAGACTCTCTGAAAATAAAATACAATTACAACGCGCTTTATGATAAGTCAAAGTTCAATGCTCTTTTCTCAGGCGTAATTCCAATTGATTGGGAGGATTTTAATGAAAATGGTAATAATGTTTACGATTTAGTTTTATTCCCCGGCGACGAAGTAGTTGTTCCCAAAAATCCCAGAGTTGTTTATGTGGCAGGCGAGGTAGGACTTCCATCCAGCGTTCCGTACAAAGAAGGTGCGGGCTTAAGTTACTATATTAAACAAGCTGGCGGATATACAGAGAATTCTGCCGATGGAGACGAAGTTGTTGTTCAGCCGAACGGTTCTAAGTGGAAGCCATCGGGTTGGTTTTTTATTCCGAACGATGAAATTAATTCCGGTGCAACTATTTTTGTTCCATTAAGGATCAACAAACCTACCGACGTTTGGCCGATAATACGTGATATTGTCAGCGTAACGAGTTCGGCGGCAATCTTGGTACTTACTGTGAAAAACTTGTCGAAATAATCTGGATCAATTGATAATTGAGAATTATGATCTAAATGAACGATTATAGCATCATAATAAATAAATGAATTACAACTTCTAAACAAAGATTACAACTATGACCGATCAAACTCAAGAAGAACAGAAACCTTTCAGTGAATCGTTGAAGGATTTTATTTCAAAAGTTAAACCTTATGCATTGTTGTTATGGAAGCGCAAATGGAAGCTAATAACGTTTAACGCTGTTGTTCTGGTTATCACGGTTCTTTATCTTCTCTTTTTAGCAAAACCATACTTCAAAAGTTCGGTTACAATACTTCCCAACTACGGTAATAAATCTTCCGAAATGCTAGGGCAACTTTCCGGGCTTGCTTCTTTGGCTGGGGTTAGCGTTGGCAGCGCCGATCCGACGCAAATCTATGAAAGTTTACTTAAAAGTGAATCGGTACTGAGCCCAGTAATCTATGCTAAATATCAAACTGAAGAATTTGAAAAACCAGTTAACCTTATTGAATACTTGGAGATCAAACGGGACAAAAGCTTGAACGATAGTTTACAACAGAGGAAAATGTTTTTACTAGCCTTTGAGCATTTAACAAAAAGCCAAATCACCACAGACGTAGATAGGATGACAAAAATTCTTACGTTAACTGTTCAGATGCCGGAATCAAAGCTTTCAGCTGATGTAGCAAATAACATTGCCAAATCACTTGATAATTATATTCGTACTCAACGGAAATCATTTGCTTCGGCTCAACGAGAATATCTTGATACCAGGGTAAGGCAGGTTAAAGACACGCTTAATCTCTTTGAGGAAAAATTGAAAAATTTTAGAGAACAGAACAGGATGATCACTCAATCGCCTGAATTGCAACTCGAGCAGGCTCGTTTAATGAGGAATGTTGAGATACAACAAACTATATATGGCGAACTAGTTAAACAACTTGAGCTTGTGAAACTTGAAGAAGTAAGAGATACACCGGTTGTTAATGTTGAAGAGTATGCTAAGGAACCGATTATTAAAGCTGGGCCTAAGCGCGCAACGACTTTAATAATAATTATGTTTTTTGCCGTTGTGTTTTCGTCGGTTTACTACGCATCAAAGGATAATTTGAAAGAGTTTCTGAAGAGTGTGAAGAAGTTGTAGGGTTGGCAAAGCAGCTAATAGCGTTTAGCTCTTAGCAAGGAAGGGAAACACAACAAATTGATTAGAAGAAATCGATGAAGAAGCCTACGCCAAACTTTTCAACTTTGCGGTAGTAGTACTCGCTGAAGTAGTTATTTCCTGTATAGTAATTAACATAAAGAACAATTCCTTTTTCAAACCAACTTCCGAACTTAATGCCACCAATGAAGTTATTATTACCAGCGTAAACAGGTAATCCTCTCAAATCTATCTGGTAAGCAAGAAAAAGATTTGCCGGCTTAGAAAAAACATTTCCTATAATCTTATTCGAACTCAATTCAAAACCGGTGAAGAATAACCACTTCTTCAAAAAGTCGGGACGAATTAATGTCGAATAAGAAGTCCCGCCGTAGTAGCGCAAAACTAAATTTGAAGAAGTTATAACGTGTCCCAGTGTTAACTCGCCGAAATCTCGTGTGAATGGTATTGGGTTCGTGTTATCCATCCATTCGTTTTTGATTAAGTCGTAATGACCGTCAACCATGTGTGCGCTGTTGTGGATAATCCGCAAGCGCAGTTGCAGCAGATTTTTATCGAACACCTTACTAAATGAAGCGTTACCGCCAAAGAAACCATCAAGTGCGTCTATCTGAAGTCTGTGCCCTTGGGAACTTGTTGACAGTGCATACGCGGTAAAATCGATACCAAACGTCAATTGGACTTTTTCTTCCTTCCATGAAAAGCCAAGAAGATCAATGCTGTTCCCGATATCTACTTTTAAGTTAGCGTTATCAGGAAAATAAAGAATTCCGATTCTTGCTTCCTGCATGTTTGCCTTTAACGGCAAAATATTCAAGCCGGAAGGAATGAAAGTAAACTCAAAGTTTTCATGCTGTGCATAGACGGCAAGGCTTGATAATAAAAAAATACAAATTAATAGTTTACGCATGATTACAACTCAAGGAAATAGTTTATAACGAACAGTTGAGAATAATATTCTTTAGAAATGTATCCCTCCAAGATTAATTTGAAAAGGGTACAGAATATAGAAACGTGTTTTCCCGGATGAGAATTCTACGGCTGGAGCCGGAAGTTTTATATAATTAAGAGTTTGTCTGAACCAATTCCAGAAATGACCTCCATCTGGAAGAAGAGAAACAAGATCATAGTCAAGACCAATTACGAAACGTCTATGAGCAAGCTGATCGGGCGGATTATTCGGATCGACTTGTGCGTCGATTGCGTCAGCCCCATAACCGACGGCAATGTTCAGCCAGGGCAGCCAATATTTTTCCATGCTCTTTGGAATGATATTATACATTTTTATTGAATACCAAAAAGTGGAACTATTATAGTCATCAATGAAAGTTCTTGGTCGAGCAATCTTCGGTTTACCTGTCCATTCGGACGGAACATATTGCCATTTAGGAGTTATGTTTTGCAGAACCGGAACAAAATGTTGCGCAAGAAAATAAACCGGACCTAGTGCATCGAAGTACCAATCCGA
>JAKAEE010000037.1 GCA_021820065.1 Bacteroidota bacterium
CTATGATTTCTCTTCCCAAACATTTGCAAGAGTTACAATCATTTTCACCGCGGCTTCCATGTCCTGAACGGCAACATATTCTGTGTACGCATGAAAATTATGCCCGCCGGCAAATAAGTTTGGAGTTGGCAATCCCATGTAGCTTAAACGTGAGCCGTCTGTACCGCCGCGGATTGAAGAATTAATCGGTGTAATTCCAAGTTTCTTCAATGCTTCAACTGCATATTCTTCAACTTGCGGATGCTGATCGAGAATGTATTTCATATTGCGGTACTGCTCAATAACCTCAAACTCGAATGACGAACCGGGAAATTGTGCAACCGTTTTTTCACACAACCCTTTCAACAGCGTTTCAAACTCTTTCAGTTTGTCGGCATAAAAATCGCGGATAATAAATTTCACCACGGTTTGAGATTCGTTTCCGTTAACTTGGGTAGGATGGACATAACCTTCGCGTTTCTCAGTTGTCTCCGGCGAGAGATGCCCTTTAGGAAGCATTTCTAAAAATCTTGCGGCAATCTTAACAGCGTTAACCATTTTACCTTTTGCATATCCGGGATGAACATTCTTTCCGTTAAACTTAATCGCAACTGCATCGGCGCTGAATGTTTCCGTTTCAACTTCACCGCGCGTTGAGCCGTCAATTGTGTAGGCATACTTCGCACCAAATTTCATCACATCAAATTTTTCTGTGCCGCGTCCTACTTCTTCGTCGGGTGTAAAACAAACTTTAATTGTGCCGTGCATTACTTCGGGATGTGTGATTAGGTAATTCATCGCGTCAATAATTTCAGAAATGCCGGCTTTGTCATCGGCGCCAAGCAATGTAGTTCCATCAGTTGTAATAATGTCTAAGCCGATCATCTCTTTCAATTCCGGGTTTCCCGCAGCATCAATAATTCTCGATGGATCTTTCGGCAGAACAATATCCCCGCCTTGATAATTTTTATGAATCACCGGGTTAACATTTGTTCCGGTTACTGCCGGACTTGTATCCACGTGTGAGATAAAACCTATTGTTGGTACGTTCTTCTCGCTGTTCGATGGCAAGGTTGCCATAACATAACCGTATTCATCCATCGCCGCGTCTTTCATTCCGATCTGTTTTAATTCTTCGACTAATGCTTTTGAGAGCTCGATTTGTTTAGGATCACTTGGAAATGTTGTTGAATCTTCATTCGATTGAGTATCATATTTTACGTATTTTAGGAAGCGGTCAACGCATGTAAATTTGTAGTTGGAGTCGAACATTTTTTCCTCGATTCTGTTTGAATGATAATTAGCGGCTTAAAGTTAATAGAAAATCGCAGTGAGTTTCAATGTTGTGAAGAAGTTCATCAATGGAAATTTGTCAGTAGTCATTGGTCAATTGTCATTTGGCATTTGATGTTATGAAACATCTTGCTCGGCTCGACTGAGACTTCGCGAGAGATTTCGACGAGCTCAATCGAATCGCTCAGTCGAACGCTCGCCGAAGCATTGATCATGATCTTGCTCTTAATCTTAATCATAATCTTGTTCTTATGGAGTTCAAATGAATGCTGTTGAGTTGATCAGAAAGAAGCGTGACAAAAAATCTTTAACAGAAGATGAAATAAAATTTCTCATATCGGGTTTCACGAAAAAGAAAATTCCCGATTATCAATTTTCATCTTTCCTCATGGCGGCATACTTAAATGGTTTGAACAGCCGCGAAACCGCGTGGCTTACAAAAGCAATGCTTTACAGCGGAAGTGTTGTAAATCTCGATTCGATTCGTGGAAAGAAAGTTGACAAACACTCGACGGGTGGAGTCGGCGATAAAACTTCGCTGATACTCGCCCCGATCGTTGCAGCTGCCGGTGTTAACGTTCCCATGATCAGCGGACGCGGGCTGGGACACACGGGCGGAACGTTGGATAAATTGGAAGCTATTCCAGGATTCAAAACGAATGTTAATCTTACCAAATACAAAAACGTTTTGAAAAGTTGCAGTGCTGTGCTTGCCGGACAAACGAAAGAAGTAGCGCCCGCAGATAAAATTATTTATGCGCTGCGAGACGTTACTGCAACAGTAGAATCAATTCCGCTTATTACTGCAAGCATCATGAGCAAAAAACTAGCCGAAGGAATTGACGGACTTGTTCTTGATGTGAAGACCGGCTCCGGTGCTTTCATGAAAAAGTATGACGACTCTCTTGCGCTTGCCGATTCGCTTACCCACACGGCAAAGGCGTTCAAGAAAAAAGTTATTACGCTAATTACGGATATGAACCAGCCGCTTGGAAATTATATCGGCAACTGGCTTGAAGTGTATGAATCAATAAAAGTTTTGCAAGGCGAAAAACTCGGCGACCTTGTTGAGCTTTCGTTAAATCTCTCCAGTGCAATGATCTTTCTCGGCGGAAAAGCCGGAACAATTAAAGAAGGAATCGAGATGTCGAAAGAAATTGTTGCAAGCGGAAAAGCGTTTGATAAATTCTTAGAGATCGTTCAACTTCAAGGCGGTAATGTTGATCTGATCAAACATCCTGAAAAATATCCGAAATCAAAAATTCACGAGAAGATTATTGCCGACAAATCCGGTTATCTACAATCGACCGATAATTATCAAATCGGTATGGCATCGCTTGAACTTGGCGCCGGCAGATTAACTATGGCTGATAAGATCGATCCGAAAGCGGGAATAATTTTCTATCCCAAGATCGGCGAACGAATCAAAAAAGGAAGTGTGCTTGCGGAAATTTTCACGGACAAAAAAGACAAAGTTGATCTGGTTAAGAAAAAACTTTTATCTGCGATAACATTATCAAATCAGCCAACTACATCTGTGAAACTTATTAAGACAACATTGACAGTGTGAATTTACTGCCGGTTTTATAGCCGGCAGTGATAAATTTTAGTTAGCCCTTTTTACTTTATCCGATGTTCCATCAAACCAAAGTACATCATAATGGTCAACAATTTTCTGATCGGAAGGAAATTTTAGTCTGTAGTCCGTTCTGCCTTCAGTCATAAAAGTACTATTATTCATATAAGTTAATGATCTTTTTGCGCCATTGCCTCCTACATAATATAACATACCATTCTCAAGAGTAATTCTTCTATTGCCTTCGTAAGTACCAACAATGCTATTAACAAGTTTTTGTGAAAGAGGTTCGGGATTTAGTTGTGCACTGTACTGATCATTGATCCATTTGTATAAAGTTTTATGTTCACTATTTTGATCTTGTTTTTCGAGAACCGGGCAGATTTCTGTAATTACTTTTGATAATGCGAAGAACGGGTCAATTTTAATATCCGGGATTACTCCTGTACCTTCCCAATTTGTCCATGTTGGTAAAATTCTACCGGCTCCAGTTGGAACCATCATGTAAAGAAAATCATTTACAACAAATAATTCGCCAGGATTAGCTTTCCCGCTTGTCTGCTCTCCGATAACAGTTGCTCTTTTAAATTGCTGCAAAACATATGAAACATATTCGGCAGCAGATGCAGTTTTATTACTAACAAGAATATACACTGGGATATTGTCGGGGATTTTTTTTACTGATGGGTCGTGTTTAACTATGTTTTCCTTTGGCACAGCGTCTTTTCTAAACTTAAAATCGCCTAATTTTTTCCCATCAGGGAAAAAATAATTTACTATTAATTCAGAGGCACCGGAATCGCCGCCGCCATTGTCTCTTAGATCTAAAATGATAGCAGAAGAATTGTTAATAAAATTCATTGCACCAGTGATAGCTTCTTTAGCTAATTGTAAATCGGTAAAGCGGTCAAACTTGAAATAACCAATGTTGCCTTCCATCCTTTCAACTTTTCTTAACCCGTAATTCTCAAACTTCATCCAGCTTAATAGCTCGGGCGTATATTGTGTTGGGCTGTTATCACCTTTTTTCTTGTCTTCAATTATCTGTTTTACAATTTGAGGACTAAATGAAATTTTTAAATGACGATCCTGACCCGCGATTTGAAGATCCTTATTCAATTGATTAAGAAAATCTTGTGGGTTATTAAGGTTGTCGAATTCTTTATTCAATAATTTATTTTTAATCTCTTTTTCTATTTGATCATACTTCCCGGGAAACACATAATTCTCTTTTATTAATTCTAAAGCTTTATTAATTACAGCTTTTTTTTGGCTCGCATCAAAGCTTGGATTTCCTTGCTGTGCAAATGTTGGTACTTCTGCCATTAGAAATAATATTATAATAGTGAGGGCTTTTACAAAAGCTTTAGTTTGTTTTATATACCTATACATACTTTCTCCTTTTTTGATTTACCTGATAAGACAGCCGTGCAATGAAAATGTTGCAATTATTTCCTATTGTAAATAGCGTTAAAAAATGTGTTATTTTATGTGCAACATTCATATTGAGAATCTGTCTAATATTAAGTGGATAGCTCGGATCAAATATTTCAAGACCGGGAATTAGTTGGGAAAGTATTGCGTAGTGATACTAACGCATTTGCCCGGATAATTAAGGCAACAGAAAATCTTGTTGCCCAAATTCTTTTTAAAATGATTAAAAACGAAGATGACAGGAAAGACATAGCGCAAGATGTTTACATTAAAGCATATAAGAATTTAAGCGGATTTAAATTTCAATCAAAACTTTCTACATGGATAGCACAAATCGCATATAATTCATGTATTAATTTTTATCATAAAAGAAGAACAGAACTTTATGATGATTTTTTAGGCAGCAGAGAAGAAGATGATGAAATTATAAGAAATGAAGTAGCGGATCCGGAATCATCAGATTTTCAAATTGAAGAAGAAATACAGGGAAAAGAATTAAAAAAAATTCTTGAATCAGAAATAGAAAAGCTAAATCCTATTTATAAAACATTGATAACTTTATTTCACAATGAAGAATTGAGCTATGAAGAAATTACTTCTATAACACAATTACCCGAAGGAACTGTAAAAAATTATTTGTTCAGGGCAAGGAAAACATTAAAGACAAACTTACTTAAGAAGTATAAAGAAGGTGAATTATGACCAATAAACATTTATCCGAAACGGAGATCCAACAATTTTGTTTTGAACAAGATACGTTGGGAAATTCAATTTTAGAACACGTTTCAAAATGTGAGCTATGTAGTATAAAAATATCTAATTACAAAGTGATTGATGAAAAACTAAAGAATATGAAAAAGGAATCTTTTAATTTTGATCTTTCATCAATGGTTTTAGAACAGATATCCGCGGATACTTCTTCTTCCAAATTTTCAATGAACGTATTTTTTTCGTTTTTATTCGCCTTGATGGCAATTTTTATTATTGGATTTGCTGGTTTATATGTAATTGATATTTTGAAGCTGCAAGAACTTTTTATAGATGCTTTCAACCCATTTATTGTGGTTATTGCTCTTTGCCTGGTTATTATACTATTTAATTATGTAGGAGAAGTATTTTCGCAACATAAAAAGTTGATAAGATTAATAAATACTTTATGATTCTATGCAACATTAAATAAGGTTGTGAGTCTCATCTTAATAGAAGACAAAATTAAAGGAGATTAAAATGAAAAAATTATTTTTGCTGATTTACCCGGCAGCAAGTTTAACAATAAATGCACAGCAGTCCATAGCAAATTCTAATAATAAAATAATTCCAGATAAGTACTTTGAAATTGGTATTGTACTTCTTGTTGCTTGGCTGGCAATAAATTTCATAATGAAGTTTCTAAAAACTCTTTTAGATAATCGTATTAAATACAAAATGATTGAAAAAGGAGTTTCTGAAGAGATGGTTGAGAAGGTTTTATTCACAGATAAAACCGAAGCAAAACATTTAGCCTATAAATGGTTTTTACTTCTTGCCGGACTTGCTTTGGGTCTGTTCATAATTTCAATTTTGCCTCAAGGTATTTTTTCAATAGGCATTGTTTTGTTAACTACTGCACTAAGCCACTTAGCGTTCTATAATTATTTAAAAAGGCAAGAAACCAAGTAAGTACTCTGGAGAAGTTTCATGCTTAATTATAGCTATGAAGACAAATCGATCCGAAAGCGGGAATAATTTTCTATCCCAAGATCGGCGAACGAATCAAAAAAGGAAGTGTGCTTGCGGAAATTTTCACGGACAAAAAAGACAAAGTTGATCTGGTTAAGAAAAAACTTTTATCTGCTATCAAATTATCCAAAACGCCGACGCAGCCGGTAAAGCTGGTCAAGACTTTGATCTCATCTGAAATCTGTTCGCTGAATTAATTTGCCAATTAAAGAGAGCGTTGAGATGAACATTTTCAATTTTCCAAAACCATATAAGCACGAACACGAAGAAATCAAAAACGTAAACCAAATTTTAGATGAAAGACGCACAGCAGGACAGCGCGCCGCAGACAGCATTGCCGCTGTGATGGGCTCGTGGAAGTTTCTGATAATTCAGTCTATAATTCTTGTACTCTGGATTGTTATGAACATTGCGGCATATGTAAATCATTGGGACCCGTACCCATTTATCTTGCTCAATTTATTTCTATCTCTGCAAGCCGCGTACACGGCGCCGGTAATAATGATGAGCCAAAACCGGCAAGCCGAGCGGGATAGACTGGAAGCGCACAACGATTTCAACGTTAACGTAAAAGCCGAAGAGGAAGTAAGACTTATCATTGAGCATCTCGAATCGCAAAATAAAGCGCTTCAGGAAATCGATAAACAATTGAATGAAATCCGAACAATGATTGTTAACACTAAAAACTAAAAACACTTTTGAAAGAATTTTGATTATGGCAACACCGACTAAAATTAAACTTTACAAGCAAGAACACATTGAAATTACCTGGGATAACGGCAAGGTTATTAATTATCCGTTGAGTTTTCTCCGGGACGAATCGCCCGATGCAGGCAATAAAGGCGAAACAATTCTTTGGAAACATTACGAGCCTGCAAAAAAAACTCCGTTAAGACCGGAAGCGTATCAAGTTTCCACGATTGAAATGGTCGGTAACTATGCAATTCAAATCAAATGGAAAGACGGGTACGATTTTGGACTTTATTCTTGGGAACTGCTCGAACAGTACGGCGAGTATTTACAAGTGCGAAACAATCTTCATCAAGATTTCGATCACCATCACAATTAACAAATACCGTTTAAAACAAAAAACCCTTCTTGCATGAAGGGTTTTCCGTTCGAAATATATTTTTCGTTTTAGCTTCCCAATAATTTTCTAACATGATTCTCGTAAGTCAACGCCGGCATTAAACCTTGATAGCTGGCAACAATTTTTCCTTGTTTATCAATAATGAAAG
The DNA here is from genome assembly GCA_021820065.1 of Bacteroidota bacterium. Lineage (GTDB taxonomy): Bacteria > Bacteroidota > Ignavibacteria > Ignavibacteriales > Melioribacteraceae > Fen-1258. The sequence continues at coordinate 7,240 of JAKAEE010000037.1, forward strand.
TGGTTGGGATGGCTTCAATGCCACCGTACAGTTCCGTTACGTTTTGATTACCGTAAACGACAGGGTAATTAATTCCTTTATCTTTTATGAACCCAACAACTTGATTCTTTGTGTCGGTATCAACAGAAACGCCGACTATTTCCAAACCCTTGCTGCCATATTTTTTCTTCAGCTCGATTAAATCGGGAATACCTTTGCGGCACGGCGGGCACCATGTTGCCCAAAAATCAATAATTACTACTTTGCCTTTTAAGCTGGAGAGCTTCAAAATTTTTCCGTCTGTTGTTGGAAGACTAAAATCCGGCGCTTGAGCTGAAGTTCTTTGTGCCGCCGGAACGTAGTTTGGCGGATAAGGACCTTGTTCAGGTTCATTTCCCATATTATTTATAACAAAGAGTAGTACAATCACTCCAATGAAGAAGCCTGTATAGATCCAGCTTCTTTGTCTCTTAGACAATCCGCCGGCTTTAATTTTATTGTTTGATTTTTTCTGTGTCATTGTTTCCTCTGATTTAATACTTTGCCAAAATAGTAATTTAATTTGACTGAGAAAAATTATTTCGAATCGCTCTCAACGAGTTTATTTAAGTCAACTACAAATTTTTCAATTTGAAGTTCATCAAAACCTTTTTCTTTTGCCGCGGCTTCCAACGTTCCCCAAATCGGTTCGCCGCACCGCAGACATCTGATTCCGTTGTCCATTAAATAAGTTACCGATTCGGGAATTTGCTTCACCAAATCTTCTATTTCAATTTCCTTCGTTACCCGGTTCATCTTTTTTTATTTCTTTCTTTTTCCTAGAAGGCAAACCCCAAATCAAACCTATTACCGCTCCGTAAACAGTTGATATGTATGGGTTGCCGGATATTGGGCACGATCCGGTTCTGCAGCCAACAAAATAATAATATGCATAACCGAGAACAGCGCCGATAATTATCGGAAGAATTTTTTTCAATGCTTCTATTCTGTTTATTGGACAGTTCATTGAATAACCTGCGCTAAAGCTTCTTTTACTTTATCGAAGACCATTTGTTCCGGCGCCGCTCCTTCTATAAAAGTATTCTCGTTGATCACCGTTCTTGGAACGCCACGCACGTTATATTTATTTGAAAGATGCGGAAACTCGGTTGATTCGATCATATCGCTTTTCACGCGATCATTTAAGTACGCAAACTTATGAGCTGTGATAACTGCCTGCGGACAGTAAGGGCATGTCGGCGTTACAAAAACTTGCATGTGAACATCGGAATCCAAATTCTTGATTTCATTTTCCGTTTGCGGATCGAACCCTGTTATTCCGGTTCCCAACAATTTTATATCTTCAAGAAGAGATGCAAATTCGTAACCGCTAGGAATGCCGTAGAATTTTATTCCGTAATCTTTTCCATTTTCATCAACAACAACAGTTGCCGGAATTTTATCTACGCCGTACTTTTCCGCATCCGTTTTATCATTAATAAAGTTTTTCACTTCAAGAGAAATTTTATCCGAAACTTCTGAAAGCTCGGTTAATATTTGTTTTGTCTCGCGGCAGTACTGGCATTCAAGTTCTTGTGTGAACATGATCAATTTAACATTCTTCGTTAAAACCGAAAGTTGTTTGGACAGTTCGGCTTTAATCTGATCATCAAGGTACATTTTAACTCCAATCTAATTTTACTGCCAATAGGATGAATTTAATTCGGAAAGGATTCGCTTTATTTAGCAAAAGTAGAATCGTATTAAGAAATGTTTATTTCTTTCCCGTTCCCCATTCAAGCACTTCAACCTTTACCATTGTAATTCCTACCTGAACCATATCCAGCACTTGAGCACAGCCCAATGATAAGTCAATGATTCTGTCCGGGCGGTAGGGCATCCGGTCGTTTACGCGAATGATAACAGTTTTATCATTCGACAAATTTGTGACTCGTATTATTGTTCCCATTTGATATGTCGGATGTGCGGCGCTCAAACCGAACATGTCGTACACTTCCCCGCTGTAAGTAATCTTGTTGTTGAACTCGTCGGCATAATATGAAGCGGTGCCGACTACCGTTTCCAACACTTCGGAATTTTTGTAACGGTCAAAATCTTCTTTTTGAGTTTTGGATTCACGGCGGTAACGTTCGTCGCGTGAAGTAAAGCGGGGAACAGAGGTGCAGTAGGATAAAATGAGTGCCAAAAACAGCAGAGCTATTATACTGAAGGGGTTGCGCACAAAGATTTCTCAAACATTAACTGCTTTAAAATAAGAAAAGGGAGCGAAAAACCGCTCCCCTTTGCCCTCACCGTACAGAGATATACCAGCCGTGATAACCCCGTACGAAACTTTTAACTGTTCAATAATAAAAAGATAAATCAAAAAATGATTTGCTCTGAATCACTTAAACACGCAGCAATAAAAATATTTTTGATTGGACAATAATTTTCTAGCGCAAATATACAAAATCAACTTATTGCGAACAGGAGACGATAATCTCAATTTAAGTTGATGATTTGTAGAGGCGGTCAATAAAACTCCTTATTGGTTGAGATGAACATATTTCGGGTAAGTTTGAAATTCAATGTAAATTATTGAGCACATGAACTAAATCGCATTCATTTTAACAAATCGCTTTGAGGCTTCAAATAAATTTTTTACTTTCGTGCGGCAAATTTTGAATTCTTTCCCCTCAGTCCGCGTTATTAACTTATAGGAGCCCATTAATTTTGAGTAAGAACATGCTTACCAAGAAAACCGCAAAGTTAATTCTGAAAGACGGAAATATTTTTGAAGGTAAGCTATTCGGCGCGCACAAATCGGTTGCCGGCGAGGTCGTATTCAATACCGGCATGGTAGGTTATCCCGAAACACTTACCGATCCGTCATACAAAGGTCAGATTCTTGTTTTAACATACCCGTTAATCGGCAATTACGGCGTACCTTCTATGAACGACAACGAAGATGTGCCGGAGTTTTTTGAGTCCGAGAAAATTCAAATACAAGCGCTAATTGTTTCCGAAGAGTCGGTTTCCTACAGTCACTGGAATGCCGTTGAAAGTTTGGACGCATGGCTGAAAAAGTTTTCCGTTCCGGGGCTTTACGGAATTGATACGCGGCGATTGACAAAAATTTTGCGCGAGCACGGGACAATGTTAGGTAAGATTGAAGTCGGGAACGAAAAAGTTGAATACTACAATCCTGACGTTGATAATCTCATTTCAAAAGTTACTGTACCTCATGTTGAAAAATACGGCAAAGGGAAAAAACGAATTTTACTTATCGACTGTGGGTGCAAGAAAAGCATTATCTCAAATTTTCTTGAAAGAAATGTTACCGTTCTCCGCGTTCCGTACGACTATAATATTGACAACGAAGATTATGACGGAGTTGTAATTTCAAATGGTCCGGGTAATCCTGCGATATACAAACAGCTCGTGGTCTCGGCGAAGAAGCTGATTCAGAAACAAGTTCCAACACTGGGAATTTGCATGGGTCATCAAATACTTTCACTTGCCGCAGGAGCTAAAACATACAAACTAAAATACGGTCACCGCAGTCAGAACCAGCCGGTAAAGCAAGTTGATTCCAACAAATGCTATGTGACTTCTCAGAACCACAGTTTTGCTGTTGATACCAAAACTTTACCGCGAGGATGGCAGCCGTGGTTCGAAAATTTAAATGATTATTCCAACGAAGGTGTGCGGCATGAAAAGCTGCCGTTCCGAAGCGTGCAGTTTCATCCCGAAGCCGCTCCGGGTCCGGTCGATACGTCATTTATCTTCGATGAATTCTTAAAGGATGTTAAGTGAAACAAAAAATTAAAAAAGTTTTAATCATAGGAAGTTCTGCGCTCAAAATCGGCGAAGCCGGCGAGTTCGATTATTCGGGTTCGCAAGCAATTAAAGCATTAAAAGAAGAAGGCATCCGAACCATACTTATCAACCCCAACATCGCAACAATTCAAACATCGGATTACCTGGCTGACAAAGTTTACCTCCTTCCAATCAACACACATTACGTTGAAAAAGTAATTGCAAAAGAAAAACCGGACGGAATAATTTTAGGATTCGGCGGACAGACCGCTCTAAATTGCGGACTCGCACTGCACCGCGAAGGAATTTTGAAGAAGTACAAAGTTCAAGTTTTGGGAACGCAGATTGACGCAATTGAGAATACTGAAGACAGGCAATTGTTCTGCAACAAACTCGCTGAGATAGACATAAAATTTCCGCAGAGCAATGCCGTTACATCTGTCAGCGAAGCTGTAAAGTTTGCAGAAAAAATCGGGTTCCCGGTTATCATAAGAATTGCCTACGCGCTCGGCGGTTTGGGCTCCGGGATTTGCAGGAATAAAAATGAAGTAAAGAAACTTGCAGCCAAAGCGCTTTCATACTCGTCTCAAATTTTGGTAGAAGAATATCTTGAAGGGTGGAAAGAAATTGAATACGAAGTTGTGCGCGACAGATTCGATAACTGCATCACCGTGTGCAACATGGAAAATATCGATCCGATGGGAATACACACAGGCGAAAGCATTGTTGTTGCGCCGAGTCAGACTTTAACAAATTCCGAATATCACATGCTGCGCAATGTTGCGATCAAAACAATCCGTCATCTCGGAATCGTCGGCGAATGCAACATTCAATACGCACTTGATCCGAACTCACAAGATTACCGCGTAATTGAAGTGAACGCAAGACTGTCGAGAAGTTCGGCATTGGCTTCCAAAGCAACGGGTTACCCGCTTGCGTTTGTCGCAGCAAAACTTGCGCTCGGTTACGGCTTGCATGAATTACCGAATTCGATCACCAAAACAACGAAAGCATTTTTCGAACCGGCGCTCGATTATATTGTAGTTAAAGTTCCGCGCTGGGATCTGAAAAAATTCCGTCTCGTCAAACGTAAACTCGGTTCTTCGATGAAATCCGTTGGCGAGGTAATGGCAATCGGAAGAAAGTTTGAAGAGACAATTCAAAAAGCCATGCGGATGCTTGATATCGGCGTTGAAGGATTGACAGCAAGCCGGACAAAAGTTGAATTTGAAGAACTCGAAGAAGCTTTGCGAAATCCGACTGAAGAAAGAATGTTTGCAGTCGTTCAAGCGCTCAAACAAGGTTTCTCCGTTGATTGGATTCACTCGCTTACTCACATTAATAAATGGTTTCTCTACAAAATTCAAAACGTCGTTGAAATCGAAAACAGAATAGCATCGAACAAAAAACTTTCTAAAGAACTTTTGATAGAAGCGAAGCAGCACGGTTTTTCCGATAGACAAATTGCAAACGTTATCGGCAAGGACGCTCACGATGTTTATATTCTTCGACAGAAATATGATATTCATCCTTTCATTCAGCACATAGATACGCTTGCCGCCGAGTACCCGGCAAAAACAAATTACTTGTACTTGACTTATAACTGTTCTGCTCACGATTTCGAATTCAAACTCAAGAACAGCATAATCATTCTCGGTTCGGGTCCATACCGAATTGGAAGTTCGGTGGAATTCGACTGGTGCTGCGTTAACACCGGAAAAACTTTGCGTGAGACAGGTTACAAAACCGTGATGATCAACTGCAACCCTGAAACGGTCAGCACCGATTATGATGAATCCGATGCGCTCTTCTTTGAAGAACTTACAACTGAAACGATTTGGGAAATTTATCATGCGGTAGGTGCAAAAGGCGTTGTTGTTTCGATGGGCGGACAGACGCCAAATAATCTTGCTCTTAAACTTCATCACATCGGAATAAAAATTTTGGGCACGTCGCCCGATTCAATCGACATGGCTGAAAACAGAAGTAAGTTTTCCGCAATGCTCGATCAGCTTGAAATCGGTCAGCCTGAATGGAGTAAACTTTCTACAATTCAAGACGCGCTTCAGTTTGCAAACAAAGTCGGCTACCCAGTTCTTGTTAGACCATCTTATGTTTTAAGCGGCGCAGCAATGGCTATCGCTACAGATGACTTTGAGCTAACCGGTTTTCTCCAGAAAGCAGTTGATGTTTCGCCAGAGCACCCAGTTGTGATTTCTAAATTTCTTGTTAACGCAAAAGAACTTGAGTTCGATGCAGTTGCTCAGAACGGCGAGATCGTCTGTTCTGCAATTTCCGAACATGTTGAAAATGCGGGCGTGCATTCCGGCGATGCAACTTTGGTTCTTCCTGCGCAGAGAACGTATCTTGAAACAATGCGTCAGATAAAACAATTCTCCGCAGACATTGCAAAATCGCTGAACATTAACGGACCGTTCAATATTCAATTTCTGGCGAAGGACAATAAAGTAAAAGTGATCGAGTGCAACTTACGGGCATCCAGAAGTTTCCCGTTCGTCTCTAAAACTCTAAAGAAAAATTTTATTGAGATTGCCGCTAAAGTTATTATGGGACAGAAAGTTGAAAAGTCGGACGATCTCACTTTCAATTATGATTTTGTAGGCGTTAAAGCGCCGGAGTTTTCGTTCACGCGCTTGGAAGGAGCCGATCCGACAACGGGTGTTGAAATGGCGTCCACAGGCGAGGTTGCTTGCCTTGGGCAAGATTTCGACGAAGCGTTTTTGAAGGCGCTCGCTTCAGTCGGTTACCGCTTCCCAATCAAATCCATTCTCATTTCTTCCGGTACAATTGAATCAAAATCGGAATTGCTTGAGCCGACAAAAAGTTTAACTAAACTTGGTATAAAATTTTACGCAACGCCGGGCACGGCAAAATTCATGGAGGCAAACGCCATTCCGGTTGAAACGCTCGAATGGCCTTTGAACGGAAAATCTCCAAACGCCGCAGATTACATTAAGTCCGGTAAGATTGATCTCGTCATCAACATTCCTAAAAACTTTCAAGAAGAAGAACTCAATAACGATTATGTAATCCGCCGGACAGCCGTCGATTACAAAATTCCCCTAATTACAAACCGGCAGCTTGCAATGCGCTTGGCGGAAGCTTTAACAAATAGGGATCCGCTAAATCTCGACGTTAAAAGCTGGGACGAATATTAGCGCCAGCACAGCATAATTTCATCTTTTGATAAAAGATGAATATTGCTATCTTACTGAAGAAATAAAATTCTTTTCAAAAAAATGGGGGTCAAAATGATCGTTAAACCCAGTCTTCTTATTGTAGAAGATGATCTCGAAAACCAAAGATATCTCGATATACTATTGAGAAATTTTTATCAAGTTGAAGTTTGCGATTGCGCCAGTTCTTTCTACAAACAAATGGCGAACAAAAAATTCGACCTTATTCTGATGGACATCTCGTTAGCCGGTCCGAAAGACGGTCTGCAGTTAACCCGCGAACTTAAATCAAATCCAATATTCAAAACAATACCCGTCGTTGCACTTTCCGCACACGCATTTCAAAAAGACAAAGACAATGCATATAAAGCCGGAATAGATTTATATTTAACAAAACCTATTCTAAAAAATCATCTGCTCGAAGCCCTGGAGAAAATTTTGCGGCAGAAGTTCGAAAGCTGCTGATAAATACTTCCGAATTTGAATAGGAATTAGTTGCGGCATGTAACTATTTGCAAATTGTTTTCGTCTAAAGTACATAAAACTTGGAGGACCTGATGATTAGAAAAACCTTGCTGTTGCTGGCTTCGTTTATGCTGTTTGCTAATTATTCACTACTTGCCCAAGATGAAGATGATTCAACCGGCGGAAGATGGTACTCGTGGGGCGAACATGAGTGGTTCGATTGGCATTTACACGGCAAACCTTTTGTAGAGGTTAATTACGGTTTTGGAACACCGAAGCATCAAAATATTACGAGTAAGTTTGCCAATGTTGGTTTGGCTGAAATCAAACTCGGGCACGTTTCGATGGACACTTATTTCGAAGACAATATCATAGAGTTCGAGGAGAAATATGTATTTGCATCTAAAATCAGCACTGATCTAAAATCCAGCAATGTAAGTATTGATGAAATGAAATCAGTAGTGGATCGTTTTGGATTTGCAAGCCGAAGCGGATACGGATACAAACTTGGTCAATTTGAAATTTTGCCGTATCACGCAACGGGATTCGCATGGTCAAAGATTGTAATGAAAACATATCCGTCGCAATTTTATATGGTTGCGGTTCCACCTATAACATACGATCAAGCTGTAACTGACACGGATATTTTAAATCTTTTCCACGATACCTTTCGATTCGGAACTGTGTGGGAAGGCGGAGTTCGATGCGATGTATCAAATTTCTTTTCGTTGAACGTCGGCTATGAAGCCGCTATAATATTTCCGCGTCATTTATTCGGCTACCATCTTTTTAGTTTTGCAATTGAAGAAGGCGGACTCGGTTTGCTTGACCATTTTATTGATGAGGTCGGTGATTCTTCTCCTTATGCTGCGCCGGTTGTCAACTTTGTACTGAAGAACGGATTCTCGTACCTATTCTATTCGTTAAAGAAAGACAAAATGAACTGGCCGTTTGATACGGCAGCACCGTTGACTTACGAAACATTTAAGTTAGGGGTTACTTTTACGTTTTAGAAAAACTTTTGTGTTTCCCCTTCTCTATTTTTTTGCCGAGAAGGGGAATATTAAAACGAAAAGATGTGAGCCTGAAACGGCTTAAGTTCGATGTACAAACCGTGATGGTAAACTTCCTCGGCAGAACGCGTATAACTCTGATCATTCAATAAATCGGTAATTACAAACTCTTCACTGTAGCCGCGCACGTCAAGCTTCAATCGGCATGTTGAAACCACATCGGAATAATTCACAACAACAATTCTTTTTTCTTCTCTGAAAGTCCACATCCACGCCAATAGATTCACAAACGATTTGTTGTTATTGTATGAAGATTCCTGACTGAGCAAAGTCCACTTGCCCCTCTTAAGAATTTCATTCGAGGTAATGGAAAGCAGTTTGTCGTAAAAGTTTTTCATCCCGTTTAACGGAGGATCATCCGGTTCGCGACCAAGCTGAACCGGAAGTTTGATTTTTTTACCCTCAAACTGTCCGTCATGATAAAAATGCATTCCTCGAACTGTGCTGATTATTACCGCTGCAGCTTTTGATTTATCCTTACCAAAAACTGTTGCAGCCCTTTCCTCATCATGATTTTCGATGAAGCGTACGGACTTCTTCTGATATTCCGTTTCCGCCGTCAAGTGTTCATGAATGTCTTTCGCGTTTCCAAATTTTAGTCTGTCCGTAAGACTCTTGTCGTAGGTATAATCAAACCCAAGCCGCTGAAGTTTCCATTCGAGATCCCAATATGCTTCTGCTATGAAAACAAAATCACTACGTTCTTTCTTAACGGCGGCAATCGCATCGTGCCAGAATTCCGTTTTAGGGAATTCGAATCCGTTGCCCAATAAAATTCCGCCCCATGTATTATTGAAAACATTGTTCAAGGCAAGCATCGCCATATCGCATCGGACACCATCGCAGACTTTCGTTAAAGCAAGCAAAGTTTTAGTTAGAAAACTGCGGGCATCATTGCTGAAAAAATTCACTTGAGCTGTGTCTTGCCATGCGGGAAAGAATGGATCGCGTCCGTGAGCAAAATATTTATTAACATTCTTCTGCGGCTGATAAAATGTGTACTGATCTTTTTTAAACGTATCAATATCGACTTCAAGAAAAATATCCGGATTCGATTCTATCAATGAACTATCCGCGCTGAAATGATTCGGTACAAAGTCCAGAATGAGTTTGATGCCTTTTTTATTTAGCTGGGATTTGAGTTCAAGCAAACTTTTGAATGTGCCGATATTTGGATTTGGTTCATATTTATCAACGGCATACGGCGAACCGATTATGTCTTCCCGCTTCCATCCCTTAAGCGCGCGGTCGTATGATTTTACCAGTCCCTCTTCAAAACAATATTTGTCAATTACCGAGTTACATGTTTTCCAGATTCCCATCAGCCAAACGTAGTCGAAACCTTTCTTAACAAAATCATCCCAATAATTACTCGGAATATTTTCGAGCGTGACCGGTCCTTTTGAATTAGCGAATCGTTTAAGCCATAGACGGGTATTGATTTCGTAAATGCTTGGATTAAAACTCATGTTACTCCGAACCGGTATTGTTTTTAACAAACAACGCTTTCTTTTTTTCAAGAAGTTCTTTATTACGATTCATCATCTCCATATGAAGACGTTCATCTTTCGATTGTTCCATCATCCGGTTGTTCTCTTTAATCTCTCTATCGATTTCAAACAGTTGAAACGTTTTCACGGTCTCGACAGCATGTTCAAACGAATCCTTTTCTATTTTACCGTTGTATGACAGCTCGTCCCACTTTTTACTGATCGTCTCGTCGGCTAATGTTAGGTCAAGAATAAAGGAACGGGTTTCCTCGTCATCAATCTTATCGATCAAATATGCCGGAGAAACTTTTTCTTCCTTCAGTCCTTTTTCTACAATCTCCGCAAGTTTTCTGTATTTGTGATTATAAAAATTCTCGACGTTTATTTTTTCCAAAATGTACTTTACAATTTCTTCCTCACCGCAGTATAACAAGCGCAGCAATTCCTTTTCGTAAGGGCTTTCCGCCGCCGGTTTAACAGCAAGCGTAAGTTCATTTGAAACCGATTGCGGAACACGTTGATCGGGACGGAAACCGCCGGAGCCTTGTTTCTGCTGCTGCAAAACCGTGTTCAGTTCCGATTCAATCAATTTTTCGCGAAGGCTAAATTTTTTGGCGATCGTCTTCATTAACAGATTACGCTTAAGTTCGTCGTTTACCAATGCCAGCGTTTTAACAAGCTCACGTATTGCCTTTGTCATCTCTGCGGGATCTTCGAACAAACCTTGCTCTTCGAATTGTGCCGTCTGATATTCCAAAAAATTTTTTGCCGAAGAGACCAATTCGTCAAACTCGTCTTTTCCGTGTTTGATAATGTATGAATCGGGGTCTTCGCCTTTCGGAAGCGTAATGACTTTAACTTCAAAGTCTTGCTTGAGCAATATTTCTATACTTCTAAGAGAAGCTTTTTGCCCGGCGGGATCGGCATCGAAAAGAATTATAATATTTTTTGTGAAGCGCGAAAGCAGCTGCACTTGTTCATCGGTTAACGATGTGCCCGAAGATGCCACAACGTTTTTCACGCCGGCTTGGTAGAGCGAAATCAAATCCAGGTAACCTTCTACCAGAATTGCTCGGTCAATTTTTCTGATCTCATCTTTCGAATGATACAACCCGTAGAGCGATCTGCGTTTCGAATAAACGGGCGATTCTGGCGAGTTGAGATATTTTGCCGTGTTCTCTTGGTTGGTTAGAATTCTTCCGCCGAATGCAATCACTCTTCCGTTGGGAGAGAAGATTGGAAAAATTATTCTTCCCCTGTACTTATCGTAATACTCGCCTTTGTCGTTCAGATCGATTAAACCAAGTAGTTTGGTTTTCGTGAGATCAATTTTATTTTCTTTTGCGTGAACAAGAAAATTATCCCAGCCATAAGGCGCGTACCCGATGCCAAAAATTTTTTGAGTCTGCGGTTTGATGTACCGGTTTTTTAAATACTCTCTCGCTTCCTCTCCGGATGCGCTTTTCAAAAGATTGTCCGAAAAAAACCGTGCGGCTAAAACATTAATTTCATAAAGTTCTTCAAGTTCGCTTTGCTGCTGATCGAAGGGGCTGCTGTCGTAATCGATTTTGATGCCGAGATGCTCGGCAATTTCTTCAACGGCTTCAACAAATGAAATATTTTTGAACTCCATCAAGAATTTGAATGCATTGCCGCCCGCACCGCAACCGAAACAGTGGTAGATTTGTTTGTCTTCGCTTACTGTGAACGATGGCGTCTTCTCTTGATGGAACGGGCACAGCCCGACGAAATTCTTTCCGCGTTTCCGCAAATGAACGTGACCGGAAATTATATCAACAATATCCGCGGCGTTTCTAATTTCTTCTATTTTTTGTTCGGGTATTCTCATAAACGACGAGTTTTGCCTTCGGGGAAAACTTTCACAACTGAAATTAGAGATTTTATACATCAATCAAAACTTTGATCTTTGATGAACAGCCGGTACGGATTGCCGGACTGAAATTATATTCGTATTTTCATTACCAGAATTACGATAAGTGAAAATTACTTGATCAGAAAAAGCGTTCTATTAATCCTTCCGTCTCAAAATTTCAACGAAGAAGAATATCTGATCGTTTTGAATGCGCTTGAAAGAGCAGGAATTAAAGTTTTTATCGCATCTGATGCACACTTGCTTTGCGTCGGGTCCAACGGATTAAAAGTTAAGAACGATATTCAGTTTTATAATATTCATGAAAGCAATTTTGGCGGAGTAATTTTTATCGGCGGCAGCGGAACGAGAAATTACTGGAACAATGTTCAGCTTCAGGCAACGGCTCAGAAATTTTCAAAAAGCAGAAAACCGGTGGGCGCAATATGCAGCGCTCCGGTGCTCTTAGCCAAAGCGGGAATAATTTCCGAATGTGCAACATGTTACCCGGACGATAAACTTGAATTGGAGCGTCAAGGCATCCAATACAAAAACGAACCTGTTGTTACAAAGAAGAACATCATAACCGCTCAAGACCCAAGCTCTGCACCGGAATTTGTAAAGTCTTTTCTTTATGAACTGGAAAAATCTAATTAGAACTTCTCAACTTTCCCTTTTGTTTTCATTTATGCATGAATGAATCCGCAAAAAAATATTGCAACTGCTTAACTAAATATTCCAGATATAAAACCAGAGAAGTTCATATCGGCGATGTTCCGGTGGGCGGAGACAATCCGATACGAATTCAATCCATGACAACCACCGACACAATGAATACTATTGCAACGGTGGAACAATCTATTAGAATGATTAATGCCGGATGTGAATACGTGAGAATAACCGCGCCAAGCATTAACGAGGCGCAAAATCTTCAGAACATAAAAAATGAATTGAGAAAACGCGGCTACAACACACCGTTGATTGCGGACATTCATTTCACACCCAATGCCGCGGAAGTTGCCGCGCGAATCGTTGAGAAAGTTCGCGTCAACCCGGGCAATTATGTTGACAAGAAAAAATTTCAAACACTTGAATACACCGACGCTGAATACAACGCCGAGACAGATCGAATCCGGGAAAGATTTTCTCCGCTCGTAAAAGTTTGCAAAGAGTACGGAACAGCGATGCGCATCGGAACAAACCACGGTTCATTGTCGGATCGAATCATGAGTCGTTACGGCGACACACCATACGGCATGGTTGAATCTGCATTGGAGTTTGTCCGCATCTGTGAAGAAATGAACTACCACGAAATTGTTCTTTCGATGAAAGCGAGTAATCCGCAAGTGATGATTCAAGCTTACCGGCTTTTGATCAGCAAAATGGAAGAGGAAGGAATGAATTATCCGCTTCATCTTGGAGTTACCGAAGCTGGCGACGGCGAAGACGGAAGAATAAAATCAGCGGTTGGAATTGGAACACTACTCGAAGACGGAATCGGCGATACAATTCGCGTTTCGCTAACAGAGGAGCCGGAGTTTGAAGCGCCGGTAGCAATTTCTTTAGCGAACCGCTACAAAAATAGAATCAGTCACAAAGAAATTGTATCGATAAACCAACCGCCGTACGATCCGTTCAACTATTCGCGAAGAGAAACATTTGAGGTTGCCGGTATCGGAGGAACAACGGTTCCTAAAATCATTATCGACTTCAGCCGCAACGAAATAAAAGATCATTCCGCGCTTTCTCACATCGGTTATTTTTATGATGTTCAAACCGATAAGTGGAATATGAATGATCAGGCGGCGGACGTTATTTATCTCGGGAAAAATGATTTGGGATTTGCGGCGCCGAACAGTCTGAAAATAATTTACGATTATGAAAAGTGGCTGTTCTTAGAAAATAGAACGAGCGGTTTTCCATTGTTTGATTCGGCTAATCAATTCAACGCTGCCGCCGAAAAATCATTTGTTCTGAATTTCGTAAAGATCAATCTTCATAATTTATTTTCCGGCGCATTCGATGCAATCAAAAATAATTCAACTTGCGTATTTGTACTAACAACTTCCAACGCGCACGGAATGGCGGAACAGCGTCGCGCTTTTTTTGAATTGTTGAATCGCGGCATTCATAATCCGGTAATTGTGAAAAGAGTTTATGAAAATTTATCCGACGACGAACTGCGGCTTTATTCGTCAACAGATATCGGTGCGCTGTTGATAGACGGTTTTGGCGATGGTATTTGGATCGGCGGAACGAATCCCTCAAAAAGAAATTTTGAGAGCGCTTTCATCAACCGCACTTCATTCGGCATTTTGCAGGCAACCAGAACGCGAATATCGAAAACCGAATACATTGCATGTCCATCATGCGGCAGAACTCTTTTTGATCTTGTTGAAGTGACGAATAAAATCCGAAGCAGAACCGAACATTTAAAGGGTGTTAAGATTGCAATTATGGGCTGCATAGTTAACGGACCCGGTGAAATGGCGGACGCCGATTACGGCTATGTGGGTTCTGGACCCGGCAAAATAACACTGTATCGCGGCAAAGAAGTGGTCAGACGCAGTGTAAATTCGGCAAATGCAGTGGGCGAACTCATCGAATTAATTAAGGAAGATGGAAACTGGCTTGAACCTTTGAAAATTTGATTTTGAAGGTAATTGAATATGAGCACCGATTATAATATATTTGACATGCCGATATGAGAAAATTTTTAATTAATCGTACAAGAAAAAAGAAAATCGAATTCAGTAGCAGTAGTTTCTGAATATAAAATGCACTCCAAAATTCCCGGAGTGCTTTTTTTTTATTATGAGTGTTGGAGAACTGATTAAATATCTTGATGGCTGGGCGCCGCCTGGAGCTGCTTGGGAGAAGGACAATGTTGGACTTCAAACCGGCTCAAGGGGGCTAAAAGTAAAGAACATTATGCTCTGCCTTGAGCTTGATGAAGAAGTCTTAAAAGAGTCCATCAGAAAAAACTGCAATTTCATTTTTACGCACCACCCATTAATTTTCAACCCCATCAAAAAATTAGACACAGACAAAGATTCCAAAGCAAAACTCATCGCGCAAGCAATTAAAAACAATATCACGGTTTATTCCGCACATACAAATCTTGATTTCGCAAAGGACGGCGTTTCGTTCGAGTTGGCAAAAGTGTTAAAACTAAAAAACATTCGCTTCCTCGAACAACAAGAGAGCAATCAATTTAAGGTTGTCGTTTTTATTCCCAAGAAAAGTTTAGATAAAGTTGCCGAAGCGGTATTTTCTGCCGGCGGCGGAATTATCGGCGAATATGAAAATTGCAGTTTCAGATTAGAAGGCGTAGGAACTTTTAAAGGCTCGGAGAAATCTAATCCCGTAATAGGTAAAAGGGAAAGGTTGGAAACAGTGGACGAAATCCGGTTCGAGTTTATTATCGATGAATGGAAGCTGAACGACGCGCTTACATCGCTTAGAAACGCGCATCCTTATGAAGAACCGGCTTACGATGTTTATCCTTTGAAAAACAAAAACGTTAATTACGGTTACGGAACCATCGGCGAACTTGAAAATCCTATGAGCAAAAACAATTTCTTAACTCACGTCGCGAAGACAACCAAAGCTGCAAATCTTAAATATTGCGCAGGTAAAAGAAAGCCGATTAAAAAAGTTGCCGTCTGCGGCGGTGCGGGCAGCGATCTTATAAACGCGGCGATTGCAAACAAAGCGGATGCGTTTGTAACTGCGGATGTTAAATATCATCCGTTTCAAGATGCGGCGGGAAAAATTCTTTTGATTGATGCCGGACATTATGAAACAGAGATCCATTCGCTGAATGCAGTTCAAAAAAAATTGAAAACATTTTTATCCAATGATAAAAAAATAAAAGTTTTAAAATATTCGGGCAGCACTAATCCCGTAAAGTTTTATAAACAATAAGGAGCTAAACTTGTTAGAAAGACTCTCAACACTTTACGAACTTCAGTTGATAGATAATCAACTGGATGAATTGGAAGAATTACGCGGCGACCTCCCCGCAGCAGTAAACGAATTGAAATCTCAGATTCAAACTCTCGAAGAACAAATCGAGACGAAAGAAGACGAGAAGAAAAAATCGTTAAGCAAACGAAAACAAAACGACGACGACGTTGACCGGATGAAAGCCAACCTGAAGAAGTTCAAGTCCCAGCTGTATCAAGTCCGCAACAACAAGGAATATGACGCTCTAACTAAAGAGATAGATCATTCGGAAGAGCAGATCACAAAATTGGAAGCCGAAAGCTCCGCGCTCGAAGATCTTATTCAAAAATTAAAAAACGAAATTAAAGAGATTGAACCGCAGTTGGACAATTATTCAAAAGAGTTAAAAGAAAAAGAATCCGAACTCAAACAAATTATTAAAGCCAACGAACGCGAAGAAGCACGCCTGAACGATAAACGCGACAAAATAAAAAATAAAGTTAAGAAACCGGATTACAACACATACATGCGAATTAGAAAAGCCTCAGGCGGCAAAGCGGTTGTTACAATTATAAGAGCTGCATGTTCTGGCTGTCATAATGTTGTTCCGCCGCAAAGGCAAATTGAGATTCGTTCCAACAAAAGATTGTTCTCGTGCGAATCGTGCGGAAGAATTTTGGTTTCGCCGGATATAGCGGAAGAAGCCAAAAAGAAAATGCAATTTTAGTCAGCTTTCGTTTTATGCGAGCGGGCTTTGTGGATTAGCAAGAGCTACTAGCTTCTTGGTAATAGAGATTGGTTTGTAAAGTACGACTACGTAAACTATACAACTATTCTACTGCAAGAGATTTTATCAGTCTCGTCCAAATCCAGCATGGCATTGATCAGATAGACGAATTTGAATTTGTGAAGATCGCCCAAGCGAATCTCGTCTTCATAAATGATTTTATCGTCGATTAGTTTTGCTCTTTTCGTTCCTTTAAGAAGAGGCGCAGCAGGAGTTAAGTAATTTTTCCCGTCGCTGAAAACAACATTCGAATAACTCGTATCGGTAATTAATCCGTTTTTCACAATAAGAATTTCATCAGTCTCAACCAATGAAAGAAGTCGTGTTATTCTACTTCTGTCCTCAAATTTATATGAATATGATATGCGGTTATCGTGAACGATTCTTAAAGATTGTACTCGTTTCTTTATGTAAGGCTGAAAATCAATCGAGATGATATTTTCGGAATAGATGACCCGGCATTTATATGTTTCATTTGATACTTCCTCCGGTAAAACAATTTCATTTAGATTGATACTGTCTTTTGAATTAAACAAATCATGCCGCGCATTATTCATTCGCATGTTATGGTACTCTACGTTGCACAATTTTCTGTTTAGTACTTTTATTGTTTCAAGCAATCGGGACATAAACTTTATCTATTAGTTCTTGATACTCCGATTCCGCGTCACTCATAAAGGTAATTCCTCCCCCGCTTTTATATATCATTTCTTTGCCGGTATTTTCTATGAATCGAATCATAACAGCACTATCTAATATGGCGCCGTCAAAATATCCGAATATGCCGGTATAAAAACCGCGCGAATACGTTTCCGTGTTCTTAATTATTTCAATCGTTTTTTTCTTAGGTGCGCCGCTAATTGATCCTGCCGGAAGTAATGAGAATATCAAGTCGCCGATGTGCGCATTAAAGTTTGCTTCGAGCTCGCCTGTAATTTTTGAGCTGACTTGCAGTAGTGTTTTATCTTTTGTGATCACTTTATCAATGTACCGGTACTTTTCCACATGGACTTTCTTGGCTACCATGTTTAGATCATTTCTAATAAGGTCGATAATTGTATTATGCTCGGCGGTTTCTTTCTTATCATTTAGAATAACTTCCGCTGCGTTTGTAACTGCTGCATCTATTGTTCCTTTCATCGGGTAAGATGAAATCGAGAAATTATCTATGCTCACAAACGGCTCCGGCGAAAAAACAACAAACTCGTTTTTGTAGAACAGCTTATATTTAGCTTCACTCAAAAAAAACATCTCTTTAAGTATAAGATTAGTTTCTATTTTTGTGGGAAAAGTTAAATTGAGCAGGTAAGTGTTGCCTGCATGTATTTCTTTTAGGACTTTATTGAACGATAACCGAAATGTTGAAAATGAAACAGGGTGTTTTTCAAACTGAATTTCCATGTTCGGAGGTTTTGCAGTTAAACAATTCCTATTCCCATTTATGTCGAAAAGAATTTCAGCGGGATTCACCTCTTCAAGTTTTATTATTTGAGGTTCTTGCATTTCGAAATCGATAATAAACAAAAACGGAATTTTATTTTTTCCGTATTCGTTCATCTTTTGAATTGCGAACAATTTCTGATTTTTCATTTTGATAACAATGAATGACAAAATACTAATAATAGATAATTACGATTCGTTCACTTTTAATTTACGCCAAATTGTTGAAGAACTGAAGCATGATTACTCAATCATCAAAAACGACAAGGTTACAATTGAATCAGTAGCTCAACATTCAAAGATTCTGATCTCACCTGGAGCAGGGACGCCCTCCTGTGCCGGGTCAGTAAAAGAAATAGTACGAAGGTTCGCTTCATCACGGAGTATTCTCGGCATTTGTTTGGGTCATCAAGCCATAGCAGAAGTTTTCGGTGGAACACTTTATAATCTCAAGAATGTGCGTCACGGAATAACAACAATTGTTAATATCGTTCAACCGGTCGATTATTTATTCAAAAATATTCCGACGCAATTTGAAGCCGGATTGTATCACTCATGGGCTGTCTCAAACAAGAATTTTCCCGGTTGTCTGAGAGTTACTTCTGTCAGTTCCGATAATGTTATTATGTCTCTCGCTCACAAAGAATACGATATTAAAGGTGTGCAATTTCATCCGGAATCGATAATGACAAAGTTCGGAAAGCAGCTTATTCAAAATTGGCTGAAGCATTAAACTCTTTATTTGTTCGGGAAGTTGTTCGATAACATTTTATAAAAGTTGTTATCCCAAATCTCTTTTATATCACCGTTTTTGATCCAATAAAGTCGCGGCGGCGAATCGCCGATCAAATCAAAAAATTCTTTTGCGCTAATCATAGCATACGAAAAATGTGAACCGGTCATGCTATCAAACATTTGCGGCGTTATATTTCCTTCCTTAAAAAACAAAACATAGATTTCAGGCAATTTCTTTCCCGCTTTCTCAAGTTCGGCCATCTGTTTAGCGGTCTGTTGGCAATGTTCACAATCAAGGTTGAACACTGCAATAATTTTTTCACCGCTTGATAAATCAACTCTCCCTTTGCCTTCGAAATAAGAATAAGATTTAAATCGGAATTCTTTCAAGTCCTTGATTGGAGCCGCAACAAACACAGCGGCAAAAGAAGAAACAACAATTACTGCCGGAATTAGGAAACTGTCCTTTTCTTTTTTTGTTATTCCGTAAAGTGTTACGATTAGCGCTATCAAGATTACATTTTTGATAATCGATTCGACAGGAGACATTTTAATCAGTTCGCCGAAGCACCCGCAATTTTGCGGATCTTTCAAAATGAATCCGGTATATATTAAATAAACCGTGAACAAGGCAAGAAACAAAATTGAAAGGGGGATAACAATTTGTTTCAGAAAAGATTTCTGAAAAAACAGCAGACCAATCACGAGTTCGCCGGCAATTAACAACCTGACAAAAAACGCGGCACTTGATCTATCACGAAAGAAGCCGTGATCAACTAAAATAATTTCAACGAGACCCGGCATTACTAATTTTGAATAAGCTGAGAAGACAAACAAGCTGCCGAGAATAATCTGCAGAATCCAGCGAAGATAATTCCGGCAAACAGATTCTCGGTCATCCATTAATCGTCGGCACCTGTCATTTTAGATCATCAACGTTGTTCAACATATAACAATGGTTGTGTCTGGTCATTCCGATTTTGGGATAATAATCTACAGCTGCCGGAGCCGAGAGCAAAATCAGTTTCGCCGGCTCACTTGCAATTTTTGTTTGTCTGATCAACTCTTTACCGATTCCCATCTTTTGATAACTCTTTCTTACTGCCAAGTCAGAAAGATATGTGCAGTAAGCAAAATCAGAAATTGAACGCGAAACACCGACGAGTAATCCGTCAAGGCGCGCGGTTACAATTAAGTTTGCGTTCTTCACTATCTTAGCGATCCGTTTGTAATCATCCACCGGTCTCCGTTCTCCAAGAGTTGAATCAATGAGACAATCGATAAACTCGTCAACATTCAGGTTGTCTTCTATTTGGTATTTTGTAGAATTCATAATGTTCCGAATTTGTTTAATGACTATCCGCCGTGATCGCCGATCATCAGCCATTTGTCGCCCTCCTTCAGCAATATATCGGTCCATCTGCCGGAACTGCTGCTGGTTTTGCCTTCGTTTTCTTTTTCAATCATCTTGAAATAATAATCAACGAACGCAAAGTTTCCGTAAACTTGAATCGCGACGGGCGAGATATCATAAACGAGTATTTTAGAATTCTTCATCGCATAGGCAAGAAATTTTCCGTGCGATTCTTTTGTTGTCGGCAGCACGCTGCTGTTCGACCAGCCACGGTAATCAGGATGAATGTAAGATTGAAATCCGTCAAAATCGCCTTTGGCAAATAGCGACCAGTATGTTTCCACGTTCTTCCAAACTTCTTTTTGCGCGGCTGACCATTCTTGCGCAAAAAGTGATGACGAATTAAACAGAAGCACGGCAAGAATTGCAAACATCGAAAAGAATTTTATTTTTTGTTTCATCTTGTAACCTCCTTTTATCTAGGACTAATTTGAATCCTTTCTTTTCATCTTAACAAAATTTTGGGTAAAGGTAACCTCTTTTCAGCCAAGAATTTCTTTTATCGCAGTCAAAAGATTTTCAACCGGAATGATTTTGATTGCAGCAGTATTCTTTATCGATTTGAAATTGTTTGACGGAATAATAACTTTTTTGAATCCCAACTTCTCGGCTTCTTGAATCCGCTTATCTATATTACTTACGCTCCGCACTTCGCCGCCGAGACCGACCTCGCCGATGACCACAGTATCATTCCGCGCAAGTTTATCGCTGAAGTTTGATGCGATTGCGCAACACACAGCAAGATCTACCGCCGGTTCTTCAATTCTCAGCCCGCCGGCCATATTTAAAAAAACATTTTGAGCAGAGAGACGAAGGTTGGCGCGTTTTTCCAAAACAGCAAGAAGAATCGAAAGACGGCGGTAATCGAAACCGGTTGCGACACGCTGCGGATTGCCGTATGCTGAGGGAGTAACAAGCGCTTGAACTTCCAGAAGAATCGGACGCGTACCTTCCATGCTCGAAGTTACAACGGAGCCGGAAATTTCTTTTTCGCGTTCGCTTAAAAATATTTCGCTGGGATTTTTAACTTCGTGAAGTCCGTCTTCGAGCATTTCAAATATGCCGAGTTCATTCGTGCTGCCGAAACGGTTTTTCTGCGCGCGCAAAATTCTGTATGAGTGACTTCTTTCGCCTTCAAATTGCAGAACGGTATCAACAATGTGTTCAAGCACTTTCGGTCCGGCGATAACACCCTCTTTCGTAACGTGTCCGACAATAATTATTGCGCAATGTTTTTTCTTTGCGAGCTGCATCAGCTCGGAAGTGCATTCGCGGATTTGAGTAATAGTTCCCGGCGCGTTTTCAAAATTTGATTTATAAGTTGTCTGAATCGAATCAACGATCACAACATTCGGTTCGTGTTTTTCAATCGCGTTTAGAATCATATCGAGATCTGTTTCGGTCATTACGGAAATCGTTTCTGAGCGAACCTTAAGACGTTTTGCGCGAAGATTTATTTGGTTAACCGATTCCTCGCCCGTTACGTACAGAACATTTTCACTAATCTTAGAAGCCGCTTGCATCACAAGTGTCGATTTGCCGATACCGGGATCTCCGCCAATCAACACAACCGAGCCGGGCATTAATCCCCCGCCGAGCACGCGGTCAAATTCGTTAATATTGGTTTTGATCCGTTCTTCATGTTCTTCAACAATAGAATTGAGCGCCGTGATGTGAGTCTCGCCGGAAAATTTTTTCTTGCCGGATTTTCTTTCTTCAATTAGTTCTTCGGTAAACGAATCCCAGCTTTCGCACGAAGGACACCGCCCCAGCCATCTAAGCGATTCATGTCCGCAGTTCGAACAAATATATTTTATTCGTGTCTTGCTCATATACTTTTCAGACCACCCCCTTTTATTCCCCCTCCTTCACTCTGAGCTTGTCGAAGAGAAGGAGGGGGACACAGGGGGAGGTTTTAAAAACCTGTTCGCTGAATAAATTTTTGAATTACCGGATCTTTGCTTTCCAAAACTTGCTGCGGTGTTCCGGTAAAATATATTTTACCTTCGTGCATCATTGCAATTTTATCCGCAGTATTTTTCACGCTGAACATATCGTGCGTTACAATGATAGATGTTACGTTTAACTTTTCATTGAGAGATTTAATCAGTTCATCGATTGCATCGGACATTACCGGATCGAGTCCGGTTGTCGGTTCATCATACAAAATGTAGTCCGGATTAGTTACCAATGCACGGGCAAGTCCAACGCGCTTTTTCATTCCGCCGGAAAGTTCTGCTGGTTTCAGTGCTTGTGTCCCGGGCAAATCGACCAGCTCAAGTTTTTCAGCAACTATTTTCTGAATTTCGCTTTTAGAGTAACCTAAATTGTTTTCAACCAGCGGAAGCGAAACGTTTTCTTCCACAGTCATGGAATCAAAAAGTGCGGCTCCTTGAAAAAGGAAACCAAATCTCCGCCGGACATCATACAATTCATTCCGTTCAAGTTCGTTAACAATCTTCCCCTCAAATTTTATATAGCCTTCGTCGGGATGAAGCAGCCCAACAATATGTTTCAGCAAGACGCTTTTGCCGC
>JAKAEE010000038.1:0-11003 GCA_021820065.1 Bacteroidota bacterium
TAACTTTCGGAAGAATCCGGCCGCTGCATACCAACGCGGTGATCTTCGCATTTGTGGGCAACATGATGTTTGCCGGCATTTATTATTCGCTGCAGAGAGTGTGCAAAGCAAGATTGTGGAACGATTTTCTAAGTCATTTTCACTTTTGGGGTTGGCAGTTAATAATTGTTCTGGCAGCGGTAACTCTCCCCCTCGGAATTACTACGAGCAAAGAGTACGCGGAACTTGAATGGCCGATAGATATTTTGATTGCGATCGTTTGGCTTTCGTTCGGCGCAAACATGTTCGGAACAATTATCAAACGAAGAGAGAAACACATGTATGTTGCTGTTTGGTTTTACATTGCAACATTTGTAACCGTTACTGTGCTTCACGTTGTTAACTCAATCGAACTTCCGGTTTCATTTTTTAAAAGCTATTCGGTTTATGCCGGCGTTCAAGATGCGCTTGTTCAATGGTGGTACGGTCACAATGCGGTTGCATTCTTCCTAACAACTCCGTATTTGGGATTGATGTATTACTTCCTCCCAAAAGCTGCGAACAGACCGGTGTATTCTTATAGATTATCCATCCTTCACTTCTGGGCATTAATTTTTATTTACATCTGGGCGGGCCCGCATCATCTTCTCTACTCTGCTCTGCCTGATTGGGCTCAATCGTTAGGAACTGTTTTTTCGATAATGCTGATCGCTCCATCTTGGGGCGGAATGCTGAACGGATTGTTAACTCTGCGCGGTGCGTGGGACAGAGTGAGAGACAATCCAATTCTTAAATTTATGGTTGTTGCAGTCACGGCATACGGTATGGCAACCTTCGAAGGTCCGATGCTTTCGTTGAAAAATGTGAATGCGATTGCCCACTTCACCGACTGGATTATAGCACACGTTCACGTAGGCGCACTTGGTTGGAATGGAATGCTATCGTTTGGAATTCTTTATTGGATGGTTCCAAAGCTTTGGAATACTGAACTATATTCAAAAAAATTGGCGAACACACATTTCTGGATTTCAACGCTCGGAATAGTTTTTTACGTAATACCAATGTATTGGTCTGGCATAACACAATCGTTAATGTGGAAACAATTTAATCCGCTTGGGATGCTGCAGTACCCAAACTTTTTGGAAACGACTCTGCAAATAATTCCGATGTACATTATCAGATCGTTTGGCGGACTGCTCTACTTCTCAGGATTAATCTTGCTTGCATACAATCTTGTGAAGACAGCCAAACAAGGTAGTTTCGTTAAGAACGAAGAAGCGGAAGCCGCGCCTTACGATAGAGAAGCGGACAAACTGAAACGAGGAATGATTCACCGTTGGCTCGAAAAACGTCCGGTGAAGTTTGCACTTCTTTCCGTTGTCGTAATTCTCATTGGCGGTTTGGTTGAGATGGTTCCGACATTTTTAATCAAGTCGAACATTCCCACAATTGCCAGCGTTAAACCATACACTCCGTTAGAACTGCAAGGAAGAGACATCTACATTCGAGAGGGATGCGTTTCATGCCATTCGCAGCTTGTGCGTCCGTTCAGATCTGAAACAGAACGATACGGCGAGTATTCAAAAGCCGGAGAGTATGTTTACGATCATCCATTCTTGTGGGGATCAAAAAGAACGGGACCAGATTTAGCAAGAGAAGGCGGAAAATATTCCAACCTCTGGCATTATTTACACATGCAAGATCCTCGGCAGATGTCCCCTGGTTCTATCATGCCGCGTTTCCCGTGGCTGCTTACTCAAACTCTGGATACAACTACAACCGCAACAAAAATACGGGCGATGCGTTCACTCGGCGTTCCGTACGAAGCGGGATACGATAGATACGCGAACCTTGATCTTGCTAAACAAGCAAATGTTATAACACAAGACTTGATCAACAACGGCGTTCCGGCTGAACCGGATAAGGATATTATTGCATTGATTGCTTATCTGCAACGTCTCGGAACCGATATAAAAGTTAACACGACCGCAACAAAGTAGAAGGTAAAAATGTTTTCAGATCATTTAAGCAGAATAGAAGGTATTGCAATTTATCCTATTGTATCGATGATAATTTTCGTCGGTCTGTTTTTGTTTACTCTTGTATGGGTATTCAGATTGGATAAAAAATATATTTCCAAAATGGAAAACCTTCCGCTCGATTCTAATTTAGAAAATGAAAATAAATCAGAGATAAAAAATGAAGTCACAGAATAAAATTTGGTTCTCGATTTTGTTTTTAGCTGCAACGTTTACCGGTTATTCAAATTCATGGGCAGTTCAAGTTCAAACCCAACCCGGCGCTTATGATCTTGACGCGATCATGAGAGTGATGACGGTGATTACACTTATCTTCATCGCATTCATATTATGGCTGGCGGTAATTTACTCCGAAAAGAACGACAATGAAGGAAGACTTTTCAAGAATCCACTGATCGCATTCAAAAAATATTTGATGCGCGCAACACCGATCGAAAAAGAAGCAGAGATTCTTTTGGACCATGATTACGACGGAATCCATGAGCTCGATAACAAGATTCCACCGTGGTTCAGTTTTCTTTTTTACGGTACAATTATCTGGGGGGTAATTTATATGCTTGTCTTTCACGTGTTTGGCAGCGGGCAGATTTCAGCAAATGAATACAACCAGGAAATGCAGCAAGCCGCTTTCGAGCGACAGCTTCTTATAAAATCCGGCGCGTTTATAAACGAAGCCACCGTTACTCAGTTGACAGACCCGGCAACTCTAAGCGAAGGTAAAGAAATATTTCAGAAGAATTGCGTCACATGTCATGGTCAAAACGCTCAAGGTGTAGTTGGTCCCAATCTAACGGACGATTACTGGATTAACGGCGGCGGCATAAAAAATATTTTTAGAATCATTACTAACGGCGTTCCCGCAAAAGGAATGATCAGCTGGCAGACTCAGCTCGATCCGAAAAAAATTCAAACTGTTGCCAGTTACGTTATGTCTTTGCACGGTACAAATCCGCCAAATGCGAAACCGCCGCAAGGAGAAAAATGGGAGGAACCAAAGACTGATTCTGCAAATGCACAAAAATAACTTATGAACGAGAGTAACTTCACTAAAGAAGAAGAATTCCGCGACTCGCTTGCTACCGTAACTAAGGAAGGAAAACGGAAATGGGTTTTTCCCAAAAAACCTTCGGGAAAATTTCATAATGCACGAACTGTAGTCAGCATTTTCTTGGTGGCATTCTTGTTTGCAGCACCGTTTATCAAGATCAACGGTCACCCGTTTATTCTTCTCAATGTGCTGGAAAGAAAGTTTATCATTTTCGGAATTCCGTTCGGTCCACATGACATGTTCTTATTCGCATTAACGATGATCGCGCTAATCGTTTCGATATTTCTATTCACCGTTGTTTACGGCAGATTGTTCTGCGGCTGGATTTGTCCTCAAACCGTTTTTATGGAAATGGTATTCCGTAAAATTGAATATTTTATCGAAGGCGATGCGGCAAAACAACGGGCGCTTAAAAACGCTCCGTGGAATGCCGAAAAACTTTTTAAGAAGTCTTCGAAACAGATAATCTTTTTCGGCTTGTCATTTCTCATCTCCAACATTTTTCTTTCTTACATAATCGGCGAGCAGGAACTCTTTCAATACATCAAAGACACACCAACGGAACATTTCTCAACTTTTCTTGCAGTTCTTATTTTTTCGGGAATATTTTACTTTGTGTTTGCTTCGTTCCGTGAGCAAGCGTGCACACTCGTTTGTCCGTATGGAAGGCTTCAGGGAGTAATGCTGGATCAAAATTCGATTGTAATTCATTACGATTACAAACGGGGCGAGCCGCGCGGAAAAATCAAAAAAGATTCCGGCGAAATTTTCGGCGATTGCATCGATTGCCATTTATGCGTTGATGTTTGTCCGACAGGCATAGACATTCGAAATGGAACACAGCTTGAGTGTGTTAACTGCACCGCTTGCATTGATGCATGCGACGACGTTATGGAAAAGGTAAAACGCCCGAAAGGTTTGATCCGGTACGCTTCGAAAAACGGAATTGAGACCGGTAAACAATCTATCTTCAAACCGCGCGCAATTGGCTACACCGTTGTTCTCGTTCTGCTTGTTACGTTAATTTCATATCTACTTGCAACGCGTTCCGATGTTGAGCTAAGTATTCTCCGCACACCCGGCATGTTTTTCCAGGAACAACCCGGTGATAAAATCAGCAACATTTACGATGTGAAAATCATCAACAAAACATTTAATGCTTTGCCGGTGAAACTATCTCTGCAAAACTTACAAGGCGAAATAAAATTGCTCGGTAATGATTTGAATATTGGACCTCAAGGCGTAGCGGAAGGAAAATTTCTTGTCATACTTCCGAAATCCGAGATTAAACAATTGAAAACAAATTTTAAAATTACCGTTACGTCGGAAGGAAAAACTATCAATGTAATACAAACAGCATTTTTAGGGAGAGTAAACTGATGAAAATTTCTTGGGGCGTAAAAATCGCCGCAACATATATTTTTTTCGTGGTCGCTGTTTTGGTTCTTGTGGTAATTTTTATGAAACAAGACGTTGGACTTGTTACCAAAGATTATTACGCCAAGGAGATCAAATACCAGGAGCAGATTGATAAGGAGAATAGAACCAAAGAACTGACCGAACAGCTAAACATAAATTTGGAAGCCGGAATAGTAAAATTATCATTCCCAAAAATTTTTAGACCGGATGAGATTGGCGGAACAATTCAGTTTTACAGACCGGCGGACAAGACAAAAGATTTTGCGGTGAATATCGCACTCGATTCTACTCACACACAAAGTTTTAGAACGACTAATCTTGAAAAAGGATTGTGGAAAGTTCAAGTGGATTGGAACGCTAAAGGAAATACTTACTTCAACGAAAAAATAATAATGACGGACTGAGATGGAAGTTTGGACCGGATTTGCAGTAGGATTATTGGGGAGTTTACATTGCGTTGGAATGTGCGGTCCTATTGTTCTCGCTCTGCCTGTTTTCGGCGAGAGCCAATTTAAAATTATGCTGGGACGCATACTGTATAATTTGGGCAGAGTAGCTACGTACAGTTTTATGGGCGCAATGTTCGGTTTGTTCGGCAACAGGTTGGTTTTGTTCGGGCTTCAGCAGAACCTCTCTATAATTCTCGGTGCGATTATTATGATTTATATTCTTACGCCGAGAAAAATAAAAACAAAAGTTTCAGAATTAAAATTCTATAAAAGCATAACAACTTTCATCAAAACAAATTTCTTCCGTCTCGCCTCGCGAAAAAATGCTTCATCGTTGTTCGCAATCGGATTGCTGAACGGACTGCTGCCGTGCGGTTTTGTTTACGTCGGAATAGCGGGCGCTATTTCAACGGGAGATGTTTTAAGCGGAACACTTTACATGGCGTTATTCGGACTTGGAACGCTGCCGATCATGTTCGCAACAGCTCTCTTCGGAAAAATCATTAATCTTAATATCAGAAGACGGCTTGCAAAAATGGTTCCCGCTTTCGCATTCATACTCGCCGCTCTGTTCATTCTAAGGGGTTTGAATCTTGGGATACCTTATATCAGCCCTAAATTGGTTCATCAGCCGGCTCAAACTCAACAAGAGCCCAATTGCTGCGAGTAATTCACATTACAGAATTTGTGCTCTAATTCACGCACGGTTTTATTTCATTTTACTCTCAGCGGGAATTTCCTAATCTTTGTTCGTGTAAAATCTAGATGGGTGATATGCACAAACAAATTCTTGCTGCAACAGAAGATTACATCATAAGCATTCTCTCCTCAAAAACTCCGCCATGCAATACATATCATAACCTTGCACATACGGAAGACGTCGTCGGCTCAAGCATTGAAATCGGCGTGGGTGAAATGCTGACGCCGGACGATTTGGAAATGGTTCAGATTGCAGCGTGGTTCCATGATTTGGGCTATATTGAAAAAACGGCGGGGCACGAAGAAGTGAGCGCTGCTTATGCTTCCGAATTTCTCTCAAGCGAAAATTATTCTTCAAACAAAATTGAAAAAATTATTGGCTGCATTAGAGCAACTAAGGTTCCGCAGAACCCGCATAATAAATTTGAACAGATAATTTGCGATGCCGACTTAAACCACATTGGTCGCAAAACTTTTTTGGCGCGAAACGATTCATTTAGAAGCGAGTTTGAATATTATTCGAATGATCACCTCACTGAAAAGGAGTGGCTGACTAAAACAATCGAATTTCTTAATCAGCATCATTTTTTTACCGGATACGCTAAGAAGAATTTTCAACCGCAGAAAGAAAAAAATATCCGCGCGCTTGAAGAGCAGCTGCAAAAACTTTCGATTTGATCCTATCAATATTTAATTCCGCCAAATGAAAACACTCTATCTCGTTCGTCACGCCAAATCAAGCTGGGATGAAGCTAACCAATCCGATTTCGAAAGAACACTTAACGAACGTGGCGCCAACGATGCCGCAGCAATGGCAAAACTTCTCAGCAAAAAGAATGTCAAACCGGAATTAATTATTAGCAGTCCGGCTCCGCGCGCGCTATTAACTGCTGAAATTTTTGCCGAAGAGCTGAAGTATCTCGCTAAGAATATTCTTACAGACGAACGAATTTATGAAGCAACCATGCGCGAGTTAACATCGGTTGTGCGCGGCATTGATGATAAATATCAAACGGCGATAATGTTTGGACATAATCCCGGTTTATCCAACTTTGCAAATTTGCTGGGAAGCGAGTACTTGCCGGCATTGCCAACATGCGCCATTGTCGGACTTGAACTTGGCATTGATTCGTGGTCGGAGGTAGAAAGGTATTGCGGAAGAACATTCTTCTTTGACTATCCAAAAAAACACGTGAAATAAAAAGCAGAAGTACAAAGTTCGAAGGACGAATTTTTTCTTATTTAACCATCTTGGAAATCGCTTTGAACTCGTCAGTGCCGCAGACATTCAGCATTTCAAACAGAACCGATTCAGTAAGAGTGATTTCAGCGCCGTTGTTTTCCATTCTTCTCAATGCGGTTTCGTAATCAAACTTTCTGCGTGATGAAACCGCATCAGCCGCAACCTGGACTTGGAAACCGTTAGCAATTAAGTCGAGAACCGTCTGCATTACACAAACATGACTTTCGATTCCGCAAACAACAATCTGTTCCAGATTTTTAGATTTCAACTCATCAAACAGATTTCCGGCACCGAAACAGCTGAAACTCATTTTCTGAATTGCTTCGGCATTTTCGAGAGCCGTTTTAATTTTGAGTTCTGTTGTGCCTAATCCTTTTGGGTACTGCTCGGTAAAATAAATCGGAACATTTAGAATTTTAAAACCGTTTATCAGTTTCACTGCGTTCTCTACAACGCGTTCATGTTCAAAGATTACCGGTAATATTCTTTCTTGAATATCAATTACCAATAGAGCGGCGTTTTCTCTTTGAAGTATTTTGGGATGTCTCTTCATAAACTTCCAAACCTCAAGGTTACATTCTCCTAATTCTCAATTCACAATTCTCAATTAATAAATCGGATTCATTCCATACTTGCCACACGCGTACATCATTAGAATTGAAGCGAGATCAATCGCTGCGCGCTTCTCGTCGTCTTCAGCAACAACGAGATCGTAAACTTCAGCAACAAGTTTCATGTTTGTTAAAATTTTTTTCAATTCCGAAAAAGTAGGTTCACCGTGCCAGTTTGCGACCCGCTTAATCAAGTTCTGTTCGTTACGCCGCAGCAGTTCGGAAAATGTTATTATGTTGGAACTGAGTTTTGTTCTCGGTTTGCAAATAGTAATCAGATCGTTTGTGTACTGATCCCACTTCTTAGCCAGGTCTTCGTATTTATCGTACATCAAATCTTTCGCCTTATCCAAAGTAAACTTTGCGCGGGTGAGAGTTTTGAATTTCGGAATCAGCGCATAACCGTCGTAACTTTTTATTCCGGTTCCCTTTTCAACATACTTCCATCTTCGCAACAACTGGCTTGCCGTCTGAATGGCAACTACTTTATCAAGTTCGCTGTCAATCACAACAAATTTACCTTGCTGATAATTTACGACCGTGCACCAGTGTTCCCAGTCCTTCACACTTAAAATGCAAGGATGACCTTTCTTAAGTTCATTAACAAGCATGCGTCTTGCATCGTCGGGGTTGCTTGATTGGAAATGTTTTAGTTTGCATTGAAATCGTCGTGCGGCGCGTGATAAACCGATTTCGTCCGTGCCTGCCCACCAAGTGCTTCCGGCAATTATTCCGATCTGGTCTTCATCTTTGAAGACACCGAGCATCACAAGCGCATACTTGAGCGCGAACGGACCGCATTGATATTTGTTAGGTTGAGGATAAAAACTCATTGAGAGAAATTCTCATTCATCCTGATTGCCCGCAAAAATAACAAAACTTTTGATATGCAAAACATTTTTGTTTACTTTGCAAAAAAAATTTGAGCGAAATGAAAGTTGCAATAGTCTTCAACGAAACTAACCCCGAACAATATAAAACCAAAAAGAAGCGGACTAAAAATCCGGATTTCAAGCCGGTTTTCAGCCTTGAAGAGAACAACCCATTATTCGAATTTGAAGAAATGGCGAAAGCTTTGAGAAAATACAACTACGAAGCTTATACGCTGAACATATTGGATAATCTTACTACTTTCATAAAGGATTACGAGAAGAACAAACCGGATGTTGTTTTCAATCTTGTTGAATTATACAAAGACCAGCCGCGACTAGAAATGAGCTTCACCGGGATTTTAGAATTGATGAATGCGGCTTACACCGGCGCACCGCCTCTTGCTTTGGGAACTTGTCAAAACAAAACCTTAACAAAAAGAATTTTGAGCTCGCTTGGAATAAGAACCCCGCGTTACAAAATCATAAAGACAATGGACCGTTCTTTCAGACTTGGTTTACACTATCCTTTGATTGTAAAGCCCGCGCTCGAAGATGCGAGTGTTGGAATTGATAACGACGCCATTGTTGATAACGTAGATACTTTGAAAAAACGAGTGGAATATGTTTTCAACTCGTTCAATCAACATGCACTGGTTGAAGAATTTATTTTAGGACGCGAACTGAACATAGCGGTCTTCGGTGATAAAAATCCTACCATACTCCCAATCAGCGAAATTGATTTTTCGCAAATGCCGGATGACCTTCATCCCATTGTTAGCTTCCAGGCAAAATGGGATCCTATGCACGTGGCTTATCATAAGACAATTCCAATTTGTCCGGCTCAATTACCCGATAAAATTCGCGAAGAAGCCGAAATCATGGCTTTGAATTGTTTCCGAGCCGTCGGATGCCGGGATTATGCGCGTGTTGACATGCGGCTTTCTAAAAGTGATAACAAACTTTATGTGCTTGAAGTAAATCCGAATCCGGATTTAACCGAAGACGCTGGATTCATGCGCTCGGCAACTCACGGCGGGTATTCATACAAAAAAACTTTAAAGATGATTGTGGATTTTGCGTATGAAAGGAAACACCCTCCAGTCAGCAATTAACACTTTCAAGAATTATCAGCAAAAAATTTTTTCCAGGATTGCTATCGCATCTTTGAGATTTCTCGCTTCGTGATCTGGTTTGATCTTTGAATCGTGAGCTAGAGGATATTCAGTCTTGCCGGTGTAAACTATAATCGTTGTTGCACCCAATTCCGATGCGCCGCGTATGTCGGTTTCCAGATCATCGCCAATCATTACAAATTTTTGATCATCTTGGTAACCAAGCAATTGCAGTGCGGAGCGAAAATAAAGCGGCGAAGGTTTCCCAATTAACACGGCTTCTTTTTGAGCGGCGTATTCTAATGCTGCAACAAATGTCCCGGCATCCAAAAGCAAACCGTCTTCGGCAGTTTTCCAGTAACGATTTTTCTGCATGGCAATCAGATCGGCGCCGTCTAAAACTTTTTTGAAAATTTCGTTGAGCGTTTTGAAATCCCAATTCTTTCCGTAATCACCTATAACAACGGCTTCGGGATTTTCATCATCGATCATATTCTCAAAAATTGATTTCACATTTTCAGCGCAGAAGACGGAAACTTTTTTATACCGCATTCTACAATAAACAGCAGCAGCTTCCGAAGCAGTTATAACCGGGATTTCCAAATTGATCCCGTTCTGCTTAAAGAAATTCCGTACATCCGAAGAAGTAGATAAAGTCGAATTGCTTAAAATGCATACAGTGACATTGGCGGAATTCAAAAATTCAAACAGCGCTCCGGTGAAAGACGCAATTTTATTATCGAGACGGAGAACTCCATCGAGATCAATCAGCAATGGCGGTTTCAAGACTCGATTCCTTTTCGCGCAAGAATTCCATTCTGGTAGTAGTGCTTCACCTCTTTCATTTCTGTCACAAGGTCGGCACGATCAATGAGCGGTTGCGGGCAATATCTTCCCGTTAAAATCAATTCTACATTTTCCGGTTTAGAGTCGAGTACCGTAAGCACATCTTCAACCTTCAGCAAACCAAAATGAATTGCAACGCACGCTTCGTCAAGAATAATTAAATCAAAATTGCCGCTTAACATTTTCTCCGACGCGGTTCTGAGAGCTTGTTTTGCTTTTTCAATTTCTTCTTGTGGCGGCGGTTCGCGTTTCAATACGAAATCATCTTTGCAGCATTGCTCAATTGTTATCCAACCGGAAAGATTTTTAAGACTGTTCAATTCGCTGTAAGGATATTCCTTCATGAATTGAATAATGTAGGATTTCAGTCCGGCACCTGCAGCACGAACAGCTTGTCCTATTGCTGCTGTTGTTTTCCCCTTACCGTTACCAGTATAGATTTGTATGAACCCGCGGTTCATGACGTTTTGTGCGCTTTACGGCTTAATGCGGCTTTTCGTAGTTCAACGCTTTGAAGAATTTTTATTCTCTCTTGTTCGTTCAAAAACTGCCAGCGCATAATTTCTTCAATAGTTCTGAAACAACCTTTGCAGTAATGCGTCACGGGATCCATGATACAATGTTTGTTGCACGGTGTTAATTGTAATGTGCTTGTTTGCATTGATAACTTGCCAATCTTAATACGA
>JAKAEE010000038.1:11103-29130 GCA_021820065.1 Bacteroidota bacterium
GGAAATTTATTTCCGAAAACTTTATACGCCGCTTCACCCAGCATTTGATTTAGAACAGCGAGCGTGTTATCGTTTTCTTTGTATTCGGCGTCGAGATCGGCTCGCCTCTTGTAACCAAACTGAACCAATTTGATGAACGGATCATTCGAATTGAGAATTTCATCCGGCTTTGTCTCTTGCAAAAACTTCACAAACTTTTCTTTAGATGAACAATTTGACGCGGCCATCAAATAATTCACAGCAGCGTCCCCTTTCTTACCGGCAAATAGTTCTTTAGTAATGTAATGATCCGGACCAAGAGCCGAACTTAAAAAGTTTACCAGAGCCCGCAGCATTTTTTTATCTCTTAGCTGCTCATAATCTTTGGGAAATAATTTATCGATGGTTGTATTTAATGAATCCGGTTTATAAGCTGGCTCTCTTTCAGCAATTGGCAGTTTCATTTGATTTGCAAACTTGATTGCGTTTATTGCTGCCAACGCAAAAGGATTTCTGATTCGCTGTCCCATCATCAGACCGAAATACTCGTCTATATATTTGCTCATTTCATCAAGCGTTTCCTGAATCGAATTCCAAACGAATCCGTATTTTGCTTTCAAAGTGGAATCCGTGTTAACTTTTTCTATCAGTTCATTCTCGAAACTTTTCTTCTTAGTCACAATGTATTCATCGCGAAGCGCCATATATCTACCGGCAAAAGATTTTCTTGCATTACCAACTCCCATAACCATGTTTAACAATTCGGAATGCTGTGCGGGATCAGTAACTGTCTGGAACAGTTCAAAATAAACTTTGTAGAGTTCGTTATAGAATGAGAGGAAATGATTGTACTCGTGATCTTTCAAAAATTCCATTTGAGCAACTGAAATTAATCTTTGAGTGCTGCCCGGTCTGCCGATTACAAAAATTGGTTCGCCTTCCTCCGCGCCGTTTTTACTCCATTTGAAAAAATGCTCGGACTCGACCGGCTTATCGTTTTCGTACGCGCGGAAAAACATGAAATCAAGTTCGTATCGCGGATATGTAAAATTGTCCCAGTCCCAACCAGTTGAGGCAATCTGAAAATCCGGCGCCATCACGAGCCGTAAGTCTTTATAACGTTTGTATTCATACATCGAATATTTATTTCCGTTATAGAGTTCAACTACGTCGCACACCAATCCGTTTTTTTTCGAATACTTCTCTTGTAATTCTTTGATCTTGTCATTCTTCAGCATAATTTTTTCGTTGCTGTCTTTGCCGGCTTGCATCGCATTCAAAACTTCTTTCGTTACATCTTCGATGGCAATTAGCTGATCCACGTATGCGTTCGGCACTTTAATTTCATCGCTCATCGTTTTGGCATAGAATCCATCCCGTAAATAATCTTCACCTTTGGGTGATAAACCGCGCAGCCACCCGCGCCCGCAGTGATGATTTGTCATTATCAATCCATCCGCCGAAACAAATGCCGCCGAGCATCCGTTCGTAAACTGAAGCGCTGATAACCTTACATCATCAAGCCATTCTTTTGTTGGGCGAAAACCGTATTCCTTTTCAAACCGATCGACCGGAACGTTGTCGAAAGTCCACATCGTCCCGAAATCGCTCGGTGACCATTTCACTTTTGATAAATCGCGCGGTTCATAAATTGATTGCGAATAAATTCCACTGGCAAGAAATAACAGTGAGACTAGGATGAAAAATAATTTAGCTGCGATTGCCGATATTTTCATAATTCACTCCAACACATTGGAAATATTTTTTTATTTACCCGTTATTATGATCATAGTTTTAAAAAAGCGGAAGGGTCATAGTGACCCTTCCCTGCTGATTTCTTAATACTGACTTCTGAATTCTGTTACTTCATCTTACCCGTTTTCAATTCATTCGCAAGTCGTTCGGCTTTGTACACTTTATCTATCGCAGTTACCAACGCGCGCGCATCAACTGCAACGCAGCGGTTGTTATGAGGCATGTAAATAAAGTTGCCGACTATGCTGTCCATATTGCCGTCGAATGCCAATCCGACAACTTCCGCTTTTTCATTTATGATTGCGCTGCCGGAATTGCCGCCGACAATATCATTTGTTGAGATAAAATCAAACGGTGTACTGAGATCAAAATCTGCCGGCGGTTTTTGCCAACGTTCATGAAGATCCCAAGGATATTGTTTAAAGAACGAATACCAGCGATTGTACAATCCGTAAAATGTTGTAAAGACCGGCGCTTTTGTTCCGTTGTAATTCCAGCTCTGCAAAACTCCGTCGCTGATTCTCAGCGTGAAATTTGCATCCGGCGGAATTGATGTTCCGTAAACATGATAAATGGCTTGACCAAGCATGTCATCGAATACCTGTTCAGTGTTGCCGATTTCTTTTGCACGATTCATCAATTCAGGCAGTTGATCCTGCGTTTCCTTAATAAAATAAATGAACGGATCGTTAGAATTCAAAATTGCATCCGCGCCTTCTTTAGCCAGCTTTACGAAAGCTTCTTTGCTGCCAACAACCGAGTTACCAAGCGCGTAGTTAGCGGCATCTTTTCCTCTTTTATCACCAAACATTTTTTGTACGATCGGATTATTGTCTCCAAGATTCATGCGGATATATTCGGCTTGCATAACAAGTTTGGTGTCTTCCATCAGTTTATCAACCTTATCCGGATACAAAGCATTTATCGTGGAATCCAACTTTGCGCCTTTGAATTCAGGAGCTCTCTGGTCTTCCGGTTTCTGCAATTCTTTTGCAAACTCTACCAAACTTTTTGCAATGAAAAAGTATTTTGACGAGAACATTGGGTTCAATGAATAAGCGGAAATTTTGGGACCGTACTTTCTCATTTCTGTGCGGGTCTTTTCAATGTCTTCCCAAACAGAACCGTATTTTTCTTTTAGCTCCGGATTAGACCAAACCGCTTCCTGAAGTTTCTTTTGAAAATCTTTCTTTCTCGCCATCAGGTAAGGATCGGTTAATCCTTTGTAAATAGAAGTAATAACTTTTTGGCTGTTTCCAATCTGAACTCTAATCTTTTCAAATTCTGCGGCTCTCGAAGGATCAACAGTCTTCAGTTGTTCCAACGCATTATAATAAGTATCGAAAAGATAAGCCGCGTTCTTGTAGGTAATATCCCGGAAGTATTCCAATTGAGCTACGGTTTTCAATCTCTGGGTCGAACCCGGATTGCCGACTGTGAAAATCGGTTCGTCCAATTTTATTCCATCCATTGTGAACTTGAAAAAGTTTGTTGAGTTCACCGGTTTATCATTTTCATAAACACGCATAAAAGTGCAGTCGAGATTGTAGCGCGGATAAGTGAAGTTATCAAAATCGCCGCCGAAATATGCAATCTGCATATCGGGCGCAAAAACCAGACGAATGTCGGTGTATCTTTTGTAACCGTACAAAGAATATTTGGCGCCGTTGAAAAGAGAAACGACCTGCGCAATCAAACCGGATTGACTTGAAAGCTTATCAGTAATCTCTTTTATTTTGTCTGCTTTGTTTTTTGCTTTTTCATCGGCAGTTGCACCTGTAGAAGCAGCTTTTTGGATCTCATCCGTTACATCCTGAATAAGCACCAATTGATCTGCATAATAATTCGGAATCTTCCGTTCCTCTTCAAGAGTTTGTGCAAAGAATCCGTTCTTTACTAAATCTTCACCATCTTTTTGAATCCTCGGCAAGAACCCGCGTGCACAGTGATGATTTGTCATTATCAATCCGTCTTCGGATACGAATGACGAAGTACATCCCGGAAGTCTTAACGCAGATAACCTGACATGTTCGAACCATGAATCGTCCGGCGAAAAATTGTAAGTCTTCTTGAAATATTCTGTGGGTGGATAATCGAAAGACCACATTTTGCCCGTATCAAACTTTTGAGCTTTTACGGTATCAAGATCAACCGTGGATTGTGCTTTCAATGGAAATGTGAACGCAAAGATCAGAAGCAGAATTGCTGATCTAAGTAAAACATTTTTCATAAGTCACCTAAAATTGAGTTTGAAAAATTCTAGCGGCATGAAAAATATAATAGTCTGTATTCATAACCAAGAAAGATTAGTGAGCATACCAACGATAGGAAGAAGATTATAAAAATGATTATCTAACTGAAAATAATAGTGAACTCCGTTCCAACATTTTTTTGACTCATAACCGAAATTGAAAGATTATTCAGATCGGCGTACTTCTTAACCAGAGCCAAGGCAAGTCCGTTTCCCTCAAACTTTCTGGTGTAACCGGTGTACTCTTGAGAGAATGGTTCGAAAATGTGTTCAAGATATTCCTCAGACATGCCGATTCCAGTATCTTTAACTGTTACGGTTAACTTTCCTTCAGCATTTGTGAACTGTCTTATGTGCACATCCCCCTTGCTTGTAAACTTAACGGCATTATCTATTATTTCTTGAAATATTTGCGTGATCATAAACTTATCACAATTAATTTCGTTTTTGTCGGTAATTTTATCATATACCAAATAAATATTTTTCTTCTCAACAGCATGCTTAAAATTTTTTATCACTTTAACTAAAACATCTTCTTCCAATTTGATCGGTTCAGGATGAATCTCGTAATAACCGGATCTAATTTCTGACAGCTCCATAATTTCATCAACAGTTCTTATAATTCGATCCGTACCGTTCTCCAATGCTGCA
Source organism: Bacteroidota bacterium (assembly GCA_021820065.1). Taxonomy (GTDB): domain Bacteria; phylum Bacteroidota; class Ignavibacteria; order Ignavibacteriales; family Melioribacteraceae; genus Fen-1258. Next base: position 15,740 of record JAKAEE010000038.1, read on the forward strand.
AACAACTCCTTAACCTCATCAGAATCCAGCTTTGTGGCTTTCGATTTTAATAATGCTAAACTGTTTAAGATAATATTAAAAGGAGTTCTAATTTCATGAGACATCTGTAAAAGGAAATGATTTTTAAGCATTGCAAATTTTTCCGCTTCCTTTTTTGCAAGCTCCAATTCGCTGTATGCTTTTTTCAGTTCCTCGTTAACCAAAATTTGTTTCTTATGCATCTGAGCATTATTAAGCGCTATCGCAGAATGGATCGAAAGCGCCTTAAGAAATTCTTCATCTCTTTCCGTGAATTCACCTTTCCGGTTATTAAGCAGCTGCAAAACACCGACAGTTTCTTTATCGGAATTTTTTATGGGAAAACAAAGCATGTTTTTCGTAGTGTATCCACTAGAACGGTCGATGGTAGGATTGAATCGGGGATCTTTTCGCACATCTTTAATATTAACTGTTTCGCCTGTTGCAGCAACATACCCGGCAAGTCCCTCACCAATCTTTAAACGAATCTCTCGGATCTCGTCGCCTAATAAAACGAACGATAATAATGCATTCTTCTGGTTGTCAACAAAATATAAAGTGCCCCTGTCGGCATTCGTTAATTCAACGGCTACGTTCACAATGTTATTTAATACTTCGTAAACATTGAGGTTCGAGTTAACAAGTTCTGCTGCATGGATTATTTTTTGAAGTTCATTGGCATTCATAAGAAGTGCTTTATGATTGTAACCAATAATTACAAGCGTAATTTATGCGATTGATTCTAATAAGTCCACTATGCTGAACATCTGCAAATAATAAAAGGTGAGCAATAAGAATTAAGAACTGCTTCAATCTTTGAAATTAGAAAACTTATTAAACTGTTTAACCGCCGGTGGCAAATCCCGGGTACAAAGTCATTCCGCCGTCGATATAAATGCTCGTGCCGGTAATATAGTCCGACTGATCCGACGCGAGCCAAACCGCCGCTCTTCCAATGTCGTCAATTTCACCAATGCGATTGTACGGTACAAGCGTCATTAATTTGTCGTACGCTTCAGGAGTATTCCAAGCCTTTGTATTTATTGGCGTACGGATTGCGCCCGGACAAATACTGTTTACTCTAATTTTAAACGGCGCGACCTCTTGAGCAATACTTTTCATCATCATCATTATGCCGCCTTTGGATGAAGCATAGTTAACGTGGCACGCCCACGGGATTACTTCATGAACCGAACTGATGTGAATAATTTTTCCGGCAGCACACGAAATTTCTTTTCTGATTCCTCTCCGTCTGAATTCTTTCACTGCTTCGCGTGCGCAAAGGAATTGTCCCGTCAGGTTAATGCTTATAACTTTATTCCATTGTTCCAAAGTCATTTGATCAAACGGAGAGTCCTTTTGAATGCCTGCGTTGTTCACCAAAATGTCAATCGTTCCCCAATCCTCAATCATTTTCCGAAACATTTGAATCACCTGCTCTTCGTTCGAAACATCGGCAAGATGGGCATAACTATTCACTCCAAAACTTTTTATTTCGCCAACAAGCTGATTAGCAGAATCCGGATCGGCAACATAGTTAATAACAACATCGGCACCGGCTTTGGCAAGTTCAAGAGCAATCCCTTTTCCGATTCCTGAGTTTGCGCCGGTTACTAATGCTTTTTGTCCGGCAAGAAGTTTCGATACGTTCTGTTTAGTTGGCATATTTTTCGGCCTTTCGCAGTGAGAAAAAATTTAATCTTTTGGTTTCAAAAGTTTTGCAATTAATCCCGTCCAGCCGGTTTGATGCGAAGCGCCGAGCCCCTTTCCGCTATCCCCATGAAAATATTCGCTGAACAGAATGTAATTATTAAAGTTCGGGTCGGTCTGAAATTTTTCATTATCGCCGAAGACCGGACGTTTACCGTTTTTGTCTTTCAAAAATATTTTTGCGAGCCGGTTCGAAAGTTCATCCGAAATTTCTTTCAGTGTGTAAAATTTTCCCGAGTTAGTCGGATGTTCAACTTTGAAATCATCGCCGTAGTAATGATGGAATCTTTGCAGCGATTCAATTATCAAGAAGTTTACGGGAAACCAAATTGGTCCGCGCCAGTTTGAGTTGCCACCGAAAAGATTCGTTTCGGATTCCGCCGGTTCATAATTAACGCTAAAAACATTTCCGTTGTCATTGAATACGTACGGATTATCTTTATGAAATTTTGAAAGGGCGCGGATTCCGTAATCCGAAAGGAATTCCGATTCATCGAGCATTCGTTTTAAAATTCTTTTCAACCGGTGACCGCGCAGCAGAGAAAATAATTTTCTTTCTCCTTCACCGTCAACATACCAGCGGGACACCAAGCTTGCAAGATCAGGTCTGTTGTTTAAGAACCAATCCATCCTTGCGGCAAAATCCGGACAGCCTTCGATAATTTCCGGATCGATTACTTCAACGGCAAACAGCGGAATAAGTCCGACCATGGAATGAACTTTCAATTTGATCGAATGTTCTGCCGGAGTGTGAAGTACATCGTAATAAAATTCATCCTCTTCTTCCCAAAGATCAACACCCTCGCCTCCAATATCACGCATCGCACCAGCAATGTATAAGAAGTGTTCCAAAAATTTTGTGGCGAGGTCTTGATATACCGGATTTGTTTTCGAAAGCTCGAGAGAAATTCTGAGAAGGTTCAAACAGAACATTGCCATCCAACTCGTTGCATCAGCTTGTTCAAGATGTCCGCCGCTGGGAAGTTCCGAACTTCTATCGAACACACCGATATTATCCAATCCTAAAAATCCGCCTTGAAATATATTTCGCTCATGTTCGTCTTTACGATTGACCCACCATGTAAAATTCAAAAGAAGTTTGTGAAAAACAGATTCAAGAAAAGCCGTATCGCCTTTGCCGCCGTTTGCTTTTTGATCGATCTTATAAACACGCCACGTAGCCCATGCATGAACCGGCGGATTAACATCGCCGAAATTCCATTCGTAAGCAGGAAGTTGACCGTTGGGATGCATGTACCATTCGCGCGTAAACAAAACCAATTGTTCCTTGGCAAAGCGAGGATCGATCATCGCAATCGGCAGACAATGAAAAGCCAAATCCCACGCCGCGTACCAAGGGTATTCCCACTTATCCGGCATGGAAATAATTTCCGAATTGTGAAGATGCATCCAGCCGCTGTTTCTTCCTTGCATTCTTTCTTGCGGCGGCTGCGGTTGAGCCGGATCACCTTTCAACCACCTGGCAACGTTGTAACTGTAAAACTGCTTATTCCAAAGCATGCCGGCAAACGCTTGCCGCTGAATGTTTTTTTTGTCATCGTCTCTTATGTTGGTTTGAATTTGATGGTAAAATGCATCGGCTTCATTTTGTCTTTGCTTGAAAACTTTATCAAATTCTTGAAACGGCAACTCGATATTTCTGTTTGAAATTCTCAAGCATATAGTTTTGGTACCGTTAGCATCAATGTCGAGATCATATCTCGCTGCTGCTTTTGTTCCGGTGTTGTCCGGATTGACGGCGTGCCTATCGTTATTCACTACATAGTTATTTACGCCGTCTTTGAAAAATTTGTTCGAGCTTTCAACGCCGTAAAGTTTTTTGAAATTGGTTTCGTTATCGCAAAAGAGAAGTTCGGGTTCATCATCACAGTAGATGAAATAATTTCCCAATTTTTTGTGCTCGGCTTCTATCACGCCGTTTTTTGTAACGGAAAAGGAAGGTCTATAATCATCGTAACCCCAAGACCATGTATTCCGGAACAACATTTGTGGAAGAACATTTAATTCGGATTTGGCGGATGCCCGGTTGTGAATCGTGATTTTGATAAGAATATCATCCGGATCGGCTTTTGCGTACTCAATAAATATGTCGAAATATTTATCGTCGCTGAAAATTCCGGTATCAATCAGCTCGAACTCAGGCTGAGTTCTATTTCTCTTTTTATTTTCATTGACGAGTTGTTCGTACGGGAATTGAGATTGCGGATATTTATAAAGCATCTTCATGTATGAATGAGCCGGAACATTATCCAGGTAATAATAATATTCCTTTACATCTTCGCCGTGATTTCCCTGAGGTCCGCTAAGTCCGAAAAGCCGCTCTTTGATGATTGAGTCTTTACCGTTCCAGAATGCGAGAGAAAAGCAGAGTAATTGTTTGCTGTCGCTGATACCGCCGATTCCATCTTCGCCCCAGCGATAAGTTTTACTTGCCGCACTGAAATAATCCGTGGAATCCCATGCATCGCCGTTGGCGCTGTAATCTTCACGAACCGTTCCCCATTGTCTTTCGGATAAATAAGGACCCCATTTGCGCCATGGGTTGTAGTCGTTCTGCTGAGTCAGTCGTTTGTTTTCAATCATCTTTAACTGTAATCGTTACACTTTTTTCGAAGATTTTTTTCGTACTCCTGAATCTATTCCGGTTTCAACTGCAATGTATCTGAAAAATATCCGTCGTTCCAATATGGTTTCAACAAACAGTCTCTAAAGTAAGTTTCAATTTATTAACTTTATCCTCTAAGCTTATCGAGAAGAATATTCATTTTTTTTGCTTCCGCAGAAGATAACTTTTTAAGCAGTTCATCATAATGATCATTCATTTTATCAATTTCGGAAAGAAGATTTAATCCTTTATCCGTGATCAAAACATCGACTCTTCTTCTATCGTCCGGCGAAAGCTCTCTCTTCACCAATCCTTTAACGCGCAATCTTTCTACGAGCCGCGATGCATCCGACATTTTATCGAGCATTCTATCCCTCAGCAAAGAAACAGTAGCAGCGTTTGGATGCTGGCCGCGTAGAATCCGTAAAATATTAAACTGATTCCCGGTGATATCGTGCTTTCGAAATAATTCCGTCTGAGCTTTTGCAAACCAGTTGTAAGTATAGATTAGATTTACAGCAAGCTTGTGATACTCGTTTCTGAATTTCGGCTGCTTTATTTTCTGCTCAAGCTTCATTTCGATTTCTGCAATTCAAGATTGATTGTTATCCCGATCATCTTACCGACTACGGCGCCGCCTGCTTCCATTAGAACATTCCATTTCAGATTATAGTCGAAACGGTTCAGCTCACCGGTAATTTTGAATCCGGCTTTTGTATTTCCCCACGGATCTTTCACAGTTCCGTTGTAGGTAACATCAAGAGTAATTTGTTTTGTGATATCGCGAATGGTAAGATCGCCGACTAATTTATATTTGTTGTCACCGACCCTTTGCATCGATTTACCGACAAAAGTCATCTTCGGAAATTTTTGGGCATTGAAGAAGTCGTCGGATTTTAAATGGTTGTCGCGTTGTTCATTATCTGTGCTGATGCTGCTGACATCAATGGTAAAGTTCACCTTTGCATTTGAAAAGTCGTCACCGTTGGTTTCAATACTGCCATCGAAATTTTTAAACTCGCCTGTGACTTCGCTAATGATAAGATGTGTCGCGCTAAACTGCACCTTAGAATGCGCTTTATCAATCATCCATTTGGTTTGCGCATTTAATGATAAAAACCCGACTAAAAAAAGAATAAAAGCTACACTGAATTTGAACATTTGAACCTCCTATAATTAATATATTTATAATTAGTAATAATGTTGCAACGTTTAATGTCATAACATGAATGGTGACAGAATAGTTCCAATGATAAAAAGGGAAGGAATTTTATTAAAGCATTAGGTCGGGAAAGTAGAAGAACTGAAGTTTCCTTTCATCTTCTTCAGTGCCGGTGCAACGATGACACTTCCGGACATAAAACACAATTGATTCTTCGCCGTCGTCGAGATCAAGGAAATTTACAATCGACTGGCAGTTGCTGCATTGAACAACATGGAACGTGTTCAGCTTTTGTTTACACGTAGGGCATAGGAAATCGGCATCTGAGAATACTTTTTCGATACCCGTTTGAAAAACCATGTTACATTTAGAATTGCTGCAACGGGTGAAGCCCATTTGTCTTGTAGAAAAATTTTCGATACCAACCTCCTTCAGATAAGCGCTGGAAATATAGCTGGAGAGATGCCTTCTGTCTATGCAAAAAATTATCCTAGCGATATTACAAATTCTTACCATTTATTTATCTTTGCGCTGAAAAATTGAATAGAAACTGTCGGAGATATAAATGGATAGAATTCCTTCTTTCAAAGCATATGACATTCGCGGCAAGGTGCCCAGTGAACTCAATGCTGACTTAGCATATAAGATTGGTAGAACGTACGCTACCATGTTAAAATGTAAATCTGTTTTAATCGGCAGAGACGTTCGTAAATCCTCGCCTGAACTTTCCGAATCGTTGGCAAAGGGTTTAAACGATGCCGGATGCGACGTAATCGATTTAGGATTATGCGGAACCGAAATGATCTACTTCGGAACGCCATACCTCAATGCCGATGGAGGCATCATGATTACAGCAAGTCATAATCCGCCCGAATACAACGGGCTAAAGTTTGTTAAGAAAGGTTCCGTTCCAATGGGCTACGATGCCGGTCTTGATGAGATTGAAAAACGAATTCTGAAAAATGAATTAGGAGAAGTTGCCGATGTAAAAGGAAAAATTCGTCAGAAAGATTTAATGAATGAATTTATAGATAGTTTGAAAAGGTTTTACAATGCGGAAAAGATGAAGCCGCTCAAAGTAGTTGTTAACGCCGGGAACGGATGTGTTGGTCCGGCATTAGACGCGCTGGAAAAATTTCTTCCGATTAAGATGATTAAGATTTTTAACGAACCGGATTCAAATTTCCCGAACGGCGTTCCGAACCCGCTTCTTCCGGAAAACCGCCAGGCAACAATTGATGCAATCAAAAAACATCAGGCAGATCTGGGCGTAGCATGGGACGGTGATTACGATCGCTGTTTTTTCTTCGACGAAGATGCTAACTTTATCGAGGGTTATTACATTGTCGGAATTCTTGCTAAATCCATTCTAAAACTTAATCCGGGAGAAAAGGTTGTTCACGATCCCAGACTTATTTGGAATACTGTTGACGTGGTTACAAAATCCGGCGGCAAAGCGGTAGTTTCAAAAAGCGGTCATGCTTTTATCAAACAAAAGATGCGGGAAGAAAACGCAATTTACGGCGGCGAAATGTCTGCTCATCATTATTTTAGAGAAAATTACTATTCCGATAGCGGACTGATCCCTTTTCTTCTGATACTACAACTAATGTCGGACGAAGGCGCAAAAATGTCCGAATTAGTGGGAGAAATGGTCAAAAATTATCCATGTTCGGGAGAAATTAATTCAACGGTTTCCGCCCCAGCGCAAAAAATTGAAAAAATTAAACAAAAATTCAGCAGCGGAACTCAAAACGAATTGGACGGTATAAGCGTTGAGTTTCCGGACTGGAGATTTAACGTCAGAATGAGCAATACAGAGCCGCTTTTGAGACTAAATGTCGAAACAAAGAGTGATGAAAAATTAATGAAAATAAAAATGCAAGAGCTATTGGATTTTATCAGAACTTAATTTACATTTCGGATGTGGGAAAAAGAAGTTTGAACCTTTCCAACGAAAATCTTGTTGTAACGTCTAATGAGATGGTAATTGAAAATTTGATCGGGAGTTTTTAAGAAATGCCGGTTGGACAAGAAAAGACGATTGACGTTGACAAACTTCTGAAGAACAAATTAAAATCAGTAAGCATCGGTTCTTTAGAAGACGCAATTTCGAAAGTTGTTAGTGAGATGGTTGGAGAAGATTACAAATGCACTATTGGAGAAGTTAAATACACATTATTCAGCGGTGCAGATTTCCACGTAAAGATTGAATTGACATATAATCCTGAACAATAAAAGTTTGTAGGGAGTTGCGGCTGAGCTTAGGTCCCCCCCCAACCTGAGTTTGGCTCTTCTCCCTACGTTATTTTAAACCCCCCATAATTTTTTCAAGCTCAAATACAACATGATCAATTTCTTCATGTGTATTATAGAAATGTGGCGAGAGACGAACGAGCCCTTCTCTTACCGCGCAAAATATTTTTCTCTTTTCCAATTCTTGGAATACTTCCGTTGATCTCTCACTTTTGAACGATACAATTCCCGCACGATTAGAATCTTGTACATTTCTTAAGACCGGTTCGATGCCTACCTCTGATAATTTCTGAATAAAGTAAGAAGTGTTTACCAGAATATTTTTTGCAATGTGACCCATTCCAAATTTTTGAAACAAATCGAGCGAGGAATCAAAAATTGCAACGCCGAGTGAATTCAACGTTCCATTCTGAAACCGTTCCGCACTGGATTTCAACGACAAATTATAATCAAGAAAATTCCATGAATCGTTTACAGAAGTCCACCCTACATTTTTTTGTATGATGCGGTTTTGCAATTCTTCAGTGATGTAAAGGTATGACATCCCTTGACTGCTCATAAACCATTTTTGTGTTCCGCCGGCAAGAAAATCAATCTTGGATTTGTTAACGTCAATTTGAACGACACCGGCGCCTTGAATTGCATCCACACAAAAAATAATTCCTTGTTTACGGCATAGCTCGCCAATTGCATCGATGTTGGCGCGGTACCCCGAAAGAAATTGCACTAAACTTATCGAGAGCAATCGTGTTCTTGGAGTGATTAGTTTCTCAAGATCATCAATATCTACCATACCGTTTCTAGATTGAGCAAAATCAATTTCAACACCCTGGCTTTTCAAGTTTAAGAAGGGATAAACGTTTGACGGGAACTCAACATCGTTCAAAATTATTCTGTCGCCGGATTTCCAGTTCAATCCTTGTGCGAGAATGTTCAAACCGTTCGAGACATTATCGATCCATGCTAAACGATCCGGCACGGCGCCAAGTAAACCGGAAAGTTTTCTTTTCGCATCTTCACTCCATTTAAGGAACGTCTTGTAGATTTCAATCTGCGTTCCGCTCCGTCGTTCCGCATATTCTTGCACACGGCTCAGAACCAAATTTGACCACGGTCCGATAGCAGCATGATTGAAATAAGTCTGATCGGTTTTTAGGTGTGGGAATAATTCCCGGACTTCATGAATAGTCATTAAGATTTCCTTTCATTATTTGCGACTCAAAAATAAAAGAAAGTTTTCGATAATGATATTAGGAATTACAGCAAGTGAACAAATGGAAAAATTATTTGAAATAGCTGCGGCATTTTACGGTGTAATGATTCCGGCAAGAGCAAGAAAAAATTTTCTCCGCATTGTAAGTCAGTATCTTGACGAAAGATATTCCATCGAAACGGCTATCGGACTTGCTTTACGAAAGCTGGGACTAAATTGATCTATTCTACAAGCTGGGGATGTATAAACCTTGAATGACAAACAAAGACTTTGACGGTTTTCAACTCTTGGCTTTTGTTTAAAAATCCTCTAAATTCAAATGGGAAATAAGTATCAGGAAGGACATAATGCTTGTAATACGACAAAGAAAGAATGTTGTTGACAATAAAGTTACTGTGGATGTCCCCAATAATTTCGGGGATGAGGTTGAGGTAATAATCCTATCGAATTTGGACGAACAAAAATCAAAAGAAGTAACCGGGCAATATAATTTTGAAGAAAAAAACTGGGCAAGTTTAACTGTTAAAGAATTTCTTGACGGTTATAGCGAGAGCGATTCGATTTACGATAATTACAAAAAATGAGATATAAACTTGGGGATATTGTTTTAATTACTTTTCCTTTTGTAGAATCAAACACATCTAAAAAGAGACCCGCATTAGTTCTACTTGACACAGATGATAATGATATTATCGTTGCGCGTATTACATCTCAATTAAACAGAGATAATTACACTTTGGACATTAACGAATGGAAAACTTGCGGACTTCTATTACCGTCCGCAGTCAAACTGAATAAAATTGCGACGATAAATAAAAGTCACATTTATTTTAAGTTGGGCAGTTTACAAGATACAGACCTGGCTGAAATAAAAAGAATGTTGAAGGAAATGTGGAATCTATAAACTTTGATTGTTTGAACGACATTAGTTTTTAAGTGACATAAAAGGTGAGGGCAAAATGAAAGATTATAAAATTGGTCTATTTGTTTTTCTATCTCTTGCAACTATCATTTCCCTTTTCCCACCGTTTGAATGGGGCGATGAAAATATAAGAACTGAAAAGGAGAGAATAAGAAATAGAAATATTCTGGGAAGTTTGCCTATTAAGAAATATGACTTCCTTTTCTCAAGTAATAAAAAATATTTTCCCATTGGTAATTACAATTTGAATGAAAAGGTATATGATAACGAAAAGATCAATACAGATACGTCCGACGCTATAATTATTTCGCAGAAGCAGGGAATTGAAAGTAGACGAGAGAAAGTTTATGACAAACTTTCTCAATATTTTGATCTTGGTAGTTTGGATGATTTCAATATTGCCATGAACCAGCTTGAAAAACGCAAAAAACTATATATAGCTGCTTCCAAGAATTTGAATGTGGGAGATTGGGAATATTTTGATAACGCCCTAAAAATCGATTCCATAAAAAAGTATAAAATATTTACTTTTCAAAAACCGAACTATTACCTTCTTTCAAGAGAAATTATATTTAGTGAATTAGTCATCGAATATTTATTAGCTGGTTTTATAGCTTTCCTCGTCCAGATTATTATAACATCTTCTAAAAGGAAAATGTTAAATAAAAAACCCACGTAATAATTTTTTCAACGATTAGTGCAAAGCTTCAAAATAATGATTTATAAGAGTTTTAAAGATAAGGTGTGTTTTGGAGATTGATGAGTTTATCAAACAAGAAAGAGAGAATAGCGCCGGCTATCATTTAATCACTGCTCAGATGTGGCGCAGAATAGGTGAACCTGGTTTACTTCACAATCCATTAGTATATGCGTCTTTTGAATATCGGTTGTCAATTGAAAGAATAGCATTTGAACTTTATGCGCTCTTAAAGAATATTGATAATATAAAAGACGAAGAACTAGAAAAATTTGATAGTATAACAAATGTTATCAAGTTTATTATCGAATTAATGGAAAACAAGAAAAATCTTTACAAAGCATTACTTTTCAACTCTTTATTCTTCCATATTATGATTGACTTGCCTGGTTCAATTTCAATTCCAGATGTAACTAAATTAAAAAATCTTTGGCTGGATATGAGTAATTATTGCCATATGAAAATAAAACCATCCCAAACTTGGCATTCAACTGATTGGGTAAAAAATGGCTATGAATCATTAAACAAAGTTGAAGATTATTTATGGTCAATCACTGTTCAACAAAATTTTGGTTGGATAAATCCAATTACTATGCATAAAGAAGCACAAGAATTACGATTGCAATTTATTAATGATGAATTAAATGAAAGTGCTACGAAAACTCGACTGAATTTGATGAAGCCCATTTTTGAAATAAGAGGAAAGAACTATTAAACAACATAGCCTTTTACTCAAACCAAATTACCCAAACCTCGAAGGTCAAACAAAGACCTTCAAGGTTTTCAATTCAATTATTTTTTCTTGTCTAAAATCTGTTCAATCTGATCCATCACCTTGTTCATCTTCGCCATCGTCAAATCAAACGCTTCAGATGAGAGCGGGTCTATACCTGCTTCCTTTATCAAATCAATCGGGTAAGCTGAGCTACCGCCCTTCAAAATATTGTAGTACTTATCTACCGCTGGCTGGCCTTCTTTCAGAATTTTCTCCGCGAGAGCAGTAGCGTAGATCAACGACGTTGCATATTGATAAACGTAGTAGGTATAACTGATGAAGTGAGGAATGTATTCCCATTCGTACGCGATGTAAGGATCAACCACGGAAACGCCGGAATCATTTCCATAATATTTTTTTACAATATCATAATAGATTTGGCTCAACGTTTCGCCGGAAATTGGTTCTCCCTTTTCTACTTTTTTGTGAATATCCCACTCGAATTCTGCAAACTGTGTCTGTCGGAAAATTGTCGCACGGAGTAAATCGAGGTAAGTTCCGAGAAGATAAAGTTTCTCATCATCAGTCTTAACTTTGTTCACCATATAGTTGTTCAGCAATGTTTCGTTGATGGTGGAAGCAATCTCGGCAACGAAGATTGAATACTGCGAATTAACGAACGGCTGATTCTTATTCGAGAAATAACTATGCATCGTATGTCCGAGCTCATGCGCTAATGTGGAAACCGATTCATAATCGTCAGTCCAGTTCATAAGGATATAAGGATGATAAGCATACGCCGAACCTGATGAATATGCACCGCTACGTTTGCCAATGTTTGGATAGTAATCGTTCCATCTATCTTCAAAGGATTTCTTTACCGTCGCAACATATTCTTCACCAAGAGGTTTTAAAACATCAAGTATAAGTTTTTGTCCTTCTTCAACGGTGAATTTGAGATTGACCTCCTTCACTAATGGCGCGTACAAATCATAATAATGAAGAGTATCAACACCAAGCATTCTTGCTTTCAGCTTCAAGAAGCGATGAAGCGTCGGCAGGTTTTTGTGAATTTGATCGATCAAATTTTCATAAACCGAAACCGGGATTTTGTTTGCATCGAGAGCTTGTTCAAGAACAGTATTGTAATTTCTATTCTTAGCAAAGAAGTAATCGGCTCTAACTTTGCCTGCCAAGTTTGCGCCAAGTGTATTTTGGAATTCTTTATAATTATTGAAAACGGCTTCCATCACTTTTTGCCTATCGGCTCTATTTGCAACGCCGCGGTATCTAGTGTAACCTGCAGAACCCAATTCAACTTCTTCGCCGGTGGATAGCTTTACTTTTGGGTTTGGTTTCTCTGCATTTGTGAATATACCGTAAACGTCGGAAGGAGTTGTTGTCATTAATCCCGCACTTGCAAGAATATGTTCTTCACTTTCTGAGAGAGTGTGCTTTTTCAAACGAAGAATATCGCTCACGTAAAATTTGTAATCAGCTAATTCTTTTTTCTCATCAAAGAACTTTTTGACTTTCTCGGAATCGATTTTTAGAATTTCCGGACTAATGAACGAAGCAATCTCATTTATTTTTGTCCCGAGTGTCGAAGATTGCTGTGTTAACGATTGGTTAGCGCTGTTCCTTAAGTCTTCGTCACTCACACGGTTCGCGTAGTCCGACAATTTGTAAAAGTTTTGAAGGATATCGAAATAGAGTTTAAGCGCGCCATAAAATGAATCCGCGCTTTCGCCAAGTTTGCCTTTGTAGTCTTTCAGTCTCTCAACTTGCTGTTCTATGGCTTGTCTGTCTTTCTGCCATTCGTCAACATTCTTATATAGAATGGAATTATCCCACTTGTATTGATCTGGAATATCTTTCCGCTCTTTCACTTGTGATAGGATATTTGTTGCGCTCATTGTTGTAACCGCTAATAATGTTAATAAAAACTTTTTCATAATCTCTCCTAAGGAAGCCGATATTATTTAAGTGGCACAAAATTATGAAATAACATTTACAATCATTTGAAAAAAAATCCCGCAAGAAGCGGGATTTGAAAAAATTGTTTTCGATAG
>JAKAEE010000111.1 GCA_021820065.1 Bacteroidota bacterium
GCAATTTCATTTCCGTTTAACACCAAATCATAAGCTCTGGCTTTCACTTTCGCGGGATCAGAATCCATCAATGGCACGTCTTCCATTCTTGGTGATGTGAACGGATGATGCATAGCGTAAAATCTTTTTGTCTCGTCGTCCCATTCAAACAATGGAAAATCAGTTACCCAAAGCAGCGAGGGCTTTGCATCCGGTGTGATTAAATTCATACGCTTAGCCATCTCCAAGCGAAGTGAACCCATAATTGTAAGCGTCCGCAATTTTTGTCCGGTTAGAATAAACAATAAGTCACCTGGAGCGGCTTTAGTTTTCTTAAGCAACATTTGTTTTTCTTCTGTGCTTAAGAATTTTGCGATTGGTGCTTCAAGATCTCCGCCGGAGGTGTCCGCCGCGGCGGATTTTACACGCATCCATATTAAACCGCCGGCACCAAGTTTTTTAACATAGTCAGTCAATACATCCAATTGATTTCTTGTATAATCTCCACACCCTTTAGCAACTAATCCCGTCACGATTCCGTTGTTTGTAACCGAATCCTTGAAAACTCTGAAATCCGAATTTGCAAAAACATCATTCAGCGTTACCATTTCCAGATCGAAACGCAGATCCGGTTTGTCGCTGCCGTATTTTTCCATAGCGTCTTCAAAACTCATGCGGGGTATTGGAGTCGTTAAATCAATACTCAAAACTTCTTTGTAAAATACTTTCATCAATCCTTCAACAATTTCAAAAATGTCTTCTACATCAACAAAAGACATTTCAACATCGATCTGAGTGAATTCGTATTGTCTATCTGCTCGTAAGTCTTCGTCCCTAAAACATTTTACGATTTGGAAATATCTATCCATACCGGAGACCATTAGAATTTGCTTGTACGTCTGCGGTGATTGGGGAAGAGCATAAAACTTTCCTTTGTGCATTCTACTTGGCACAAGAAAGTCACGAGCTCCTTCGGGCGTACTTTTCATCAGTATCGGAGTTTCTATTTCAACAAAGTTGTGCTGATCGAAATATTTTCGTGTGAGTTGATACATTTTATGGCGGAGAAGAAGATTCTTTTGCATTTCCGATCTGCGCAAATCAAGGAATCGATATTTCAAACGCAGATCTTCGCTTGCGTCAATACTCTCTTCGATTGGAAACGGCGGGGTCTCCGCTTGGTTCAGGATAATCAGTTTATCTACCATCACATCAATTTTGCCGGTTGGAAGGAGAGGATTTTCAGTTCCCTCCGGACGTTTTCTAACTTTTCCTTCGACAGAAATTACAAATTCACTTCTCAGCTTTTTTGCGTGTTCATGGGTATCTGAATTGTAAGTTGGTTCAAATACAACTTGAGTCAATCCGTAACGATCGCGCATTTCAATAAATATTACGCCGCCCAAATCGCGACGAACAGCTACCCAGCCATTTAAAACAACATTTTGCCCGATGTTAGATTCATTTAATTCACCGCATGTATGACTTCTTTTTCCAAACTTCATAAACCGATTTTTGCTCCTTGAAAAAATTACGGCGCAAAGATAAACATTTAACTTTGGCTATTCAAATAAAGCGGTTACTGGGGTCTGCGTAAGAACCCAAAGACAAATTTTAGATTCATTTGAGACGAACTCACAAAATAAATTGGATAAAAAAATTGATTCTAAAAACGCAGAGCAAGAAAAAAATATTATTCCGATAGGTGAATTGCTTGACCAGAAAGTTGATATTTACCTGAATGTGAACTATCATTACGAAGGTTAGTCACTATTAACCATTCAAAAAAGAAGCGATGAGACGAAATAAATTGAGGAGTTGAAATGGACCATTCATTAATAACCACAACATTCACTTTGGACGGCTACCGCGTAGTTAAAAATTTAGGAGTTGTAAAAGGAATTGTTGTACGCTCACGTTCCGTTTTCGGAACAATCGGCGCGGGATTACAGACAATCTTCGGCGGAAATATTACGCTCTTCACCGAACTGTGTGAGAAAACCCGGCAAGATGCATTTGAACTAATGGTTCAACACGGACAAGTAATCGGTGCAAATGCGCTTATTGGTGTCCGCTACGATGCAACCGAAGTGATGAGCGGCGTTACCGAAGTTTTGTGCTACGGAACAGCAGTCGTAGTTGAACGAAACTGATCAACACAATTACTTGCACATTCGATATTCTGAATCATCTGTAATTATTATTAATTTTGCAATGCGAGATACCACTAGTTTTAAAATAACATGACATCAACATCGCAAGCATCAAATGAAAAAAGAAGGATTGCACTTACTTCGGTTGTTGCTGCAATCTTTCTTACTGGGTTTAAACTCGTCATCGGATTAATCACCGGAAGTTTGGGAATTCTATCCGAAGCATTGCACTCTGCGCTCGACCTGGTTGCTGCCGCGATTACTTTTTTTGCAGTAAGACATTCCGATAAACCCGCCGATGAAGATCACAATTACGGACACGGCAAGATCGAAAACTATTCGGCTCTCATTGAAACTCTTCTGCTTGTGATCACTTGCGTATGGATTGTTTATGAAGCGATTCGCCGTCTAACAACCGGTAAAACGGAAATTGATGTTACGGTATGGAGTTTTGTTGTGATAGCAACTTCCATCATTATTGACGTATCCCGTTCGCGTGCACTTTACCGCATAGCAAAAAAACACGAAAGCCAAGCGCTTGAAGCCGATGCGCTGCATTTTTCAACCGACATTTGGAGCTCAACGGTTGTGTTGGTTGGTTTAACCGGCGCAGCGTTTCATTTTTATTATGCCGATTCTATTGCCGCGTTAATTGTTGCTATGATTGTTTTAACCGTAAGCTACAGACTTGGCAAGAGATCATTCAACGCGTTGGTTGATAGAGCTCCGCTCGGATTGAACGAGAAAATCTACGAGATTGTTAGAGACATTCCTGAAGTAAAAGAATTTCATGATATTAAAGTGCGCGAATCCGGTCCGTATAAATTTGTTGATCTGAACATTCATGTTGACAAAAACATTTCCATTGATCAAGCACACCAAATTTCTCACCAGGTGGAAGAAGCCATCATTTCAAAAATAAAGAATGTGAAAGTGATGGTTCACGCTGAACCGGATAACTAAATTGAACTTACCGAACCAAGACCTCGTTATCTATACTTAGAATAGATGGTTGAAGTGCTGAATAGAATTCAATATGTGGATTTGCTAAATTTGTGCGCTGATTTTCCAGCGTATTCAGTCTTCCATTCTAAAAGAGAATTATAAAGGATCTATAAAATGAGTGATAACAACAATGGCTTTACGAGCATTGATGAAGTTGAACTGCGTGAATGGCTTGAATCACTTGAGTATGTGCTTCAATCCGGCGGACCGGAAAAAGTTAGAGAGCTGCTTCACAACCTCGATACTTATGCACACGAGTCCGGCGTCGATCTTCCGTTCACTGCCAACACGCCATATATAAATACAATTCCGAAAGAACAAGAACCTCCGTTCCCGGGTGGAAGAGAAATTGAACGGCGCATCAAAAGTTTAATCCGCTGGAACGCAATGGCGATGGTTGTTCGCGCCAACAAAGAAGAAGCCGGTATCGGCGGACACATTTCAACTTATGCTTCGGCGGCAACATTATATGAAATCGGGTTTAATCATTTCTTTCGCGGCAAAGACGGAAATTCCGAAGGCGATATAATTTATTTTCAAGGACACGCTGCACCGGGAATTTATGCGCGTGCATTTCTCGAAGGGAGAATTTCAAAAGAACAGCTTCAAAATTTCAGACGTGAATTAAAACCCGGCGGCGGTCTTTCATCGTATCCGCATCCGTGGCTGATGCCCGACTTCTGGGAATTTCCAACCGTGTCGATGGGACTCGGACCAATCCAGGCAATTTATCAAGCGCGCTTTGCCAGATATTTAGAAGACCGCGGTTTGAAAAAACCAAGCGATCAAAAAGTTTGGGCGTTTCTTGGCGACGGCGAGACCGACGAGCCGGAAACTCTTGGCGCAATTTCACTTGCAGCCCGTGAGCATCTCGATAATTTAATTTTTGTTATCAATTGTAATTTGCAGCGACTCGATGGACCGGTTCGCGGAAACGGAAATATCATTCAAGAACTTGAAGCTAGTTTCCGCGGCGCAGGTTGGAATGTAATCAAAGTAATTTGGGGAAGCGATTGGGATCCGCTATTCGAGGCAGACAAAACCGGATTATTAATCAAACGTATGCACGAAGTTCTTGACGGCGAATCTCAAAATCTTGTAGTCCGCGGCGGAAAATATATCCGCGATAATTTCTTTGGAAAATATCCGGAGCTTGTTAAGCTTGTTGAAAAATACAGCGACGAACAATTGGAAAAAATGAAACGCGGCGGACACGATCCGGAAAAAGTTTATGCCGCATACAAATCCGCAGTTGAACACAAAGGCGCTCCGACAGTTATTCTTGCAAAGACGGTTAAGGGTTACGGACTTGGTGAAGCTGGCGAAGGAAAAAATATTACTCACCAACAGAAAAAATTAAACGAAGATGAACTCAAAGAATTCCGCAGCCGGTTTTCAATTCCTATCAGTGATGATGAAATAGGCAAAGCGCCGTTTTACAGACCTTCGGAAGATTCACCGGAAATTCATTATTTAAAAGATAGACGGAAAACGCTCGGCGGTTATGTCCCGAAAAGAGTTGTAAAAGCTTCGCCGCTAAAAACTCCATCCGAAGAGTTATTCGAAGAATTTTACGCCGGAACCGAAGGACGCGAAGTTTCGACAACAATGGTTTTTGTTCGCATACTTGCAAAACTTCTGCGCGATAAAGAAGTAGGTCACTTGGTTGTTCCAATCGTTCCCGATGAAGCGAGAACATTCGGCATGGAAGCACTTTTCAGACAAGTTGGAATCTACGCGCACACCGGTCAACTTTATGAACCGGTTGATAAAGACAGTCTGCTTTATTACAAAGAAGCTAAGAACGGTCAGATACTTGAAGAAGGAATTACCGAAGCCGGATCAATGTCGTCATTTCTTGCCGCCGGAACTTCGTACGCAACACACGGCATCAACACAATTCCGTTCTTCACTTACTATTCAATGTTCGGATTCCAGAGATTTGGCGATCTCGCATGGGCTGCCGGCGATATGCGATGCAAAGGATTTTTGCTCGGCGCTACTGCCGGACGAACAACACTTGCCGGCGAAGGGTTGCAGCATCAAGACGGTAATAGTCATCTGCTTGCTTATACAATTCCAAACCTTGTTGCATACGATCCGGCTTTCGCATTTGAACTTGCCGTAATAATCCGCGACGGAATTTACCGCATGTACGAAAAGCAAGAAAGTGTTTATTACTACATCACAATTATGAATGAGAATTACGCTCAACCTGAAATGCCCGGCGGGTCCGCCTCAGCAAAAAATGTTAAGGAAGGAATTTTGAAAGGCATGTACAAGTTTAGAACGAGTGCGCTTAAAGATCAAAAGTTGAAAGCTCATTTGCTTGGCAGCGGAACAATATTGAACGAAGTAATTAAAGCTCAAGAAATTCTTGAAAGCAAATACAATGTTTCCGCCGATGTATGGAGCGTAACGAGTTACAAAAATCTTCACCTCGATGCGCAGGAAACGGAAAGATGGAATATGCTGCATCCTGATCAGCAGCCGAAGGTGCCGTACATTTCCCAAGCTACAAAAGGCGAAAACGGCGTGTTTGTTGCCGCATCAGATTATGTTCAACTGATGAAAGATTCTCTCGCAAGATTTTTACCGGGACAGTTTCATTCGCTTGGCACATTTGGTTTTGGAAGAAGCGAAGGAAGACAGTCATTGCGTGATTTCTTTGAGGTGGACGCCAAGCACATTGTATATGCAACGCTTTATTCGCTGATGAAAGACGGAAAGATAAAATTGGATGTTGTGAA
>JAKAEE010000112.1:0-4009 GCA_021820065.1 Bacteroidota bacterium
GCAAAGTTTCAAGTTGATTACAACGAGATTAACGGACAGCTGACATCGAAAGATCAATTCAAGAAAGACTTCGGCAGATACAAAGGATTTGAAATCGAACTGTACCAAGGCGAACTCGTAAATTTTGTTGTCTTCTCAAAAAACTTTCAGCCGGGAATTGCTCTCGTAAATCCGAGCGGAGAAATATTCAAGCAGAATAGCGGCACGGGGAACGGTTACGCAAACGTAATCACTCCTATACCGGCATCCGGCAATTGGATAGTTTATGTGGTTGGAAAAGAAAATTCGTTTGGGAAATATCAAATGCAAATTTCGATTGCAGAACCCAACGCATTGGCGCTAGACTCAACAGCGGATTTCTGCGCATCGCTTGAATTTCTGCTTGCTCATTCGAATGCTTATTTCTATTTATTGGAAAATGCGATTGAAAAAAAATCTAGGAAAGTTTGGTTGAAGGATGCGCTTGATGAATTTTTCGATGAAGATGACGGATCGTACAATGCACATTATTACAGCGGAGACGAAAATTCCAAAGCTGAAAGTGTTTTCAAAAATATGTCCGATAAAGTTTCCGCATGTCTTGTCGGCTGGCAATCAAAACCAGTCAACTGGAAAACGACCGACGACTATAAAGAGAAATCCATAACGTTTACAGAAAAGGTAAACGACAAACCGCGCTACGTGAAAGTTTCGGTTTACGACATGCAAGGTTCAAAACAGAAATATCAAAACCGTTTTGAAGTTTATGTGCAGGTGAATAGGAAAAGATAGCAGAGAATCGGTTGTTGGTGATTGGTGATTGGTTCCGCCAAAGGCGGACAAGTGTTGGTGATTAGATATTTGTCATTGGACAGTTGTCATTGTGCATTAGTGAAAAGAATCAGAATGGAAAGATTAAATGAAAAAGTATCACGATGTTCGTGATGTGCGAAAACTGTTGATAATCTGACGATATATTGATCAAAAATAAATTGGTTTTTATGAAACGATCTTCCATAATTGGTAATTGGTCATTTGTCAATTAGGGAAACAGAGGGCAGCTTGCTTATAAAGTTGTTACTGATAATTTTGTTACAAAAGTCGGTTCAAGTTCTTCGGGTATAGTTTCACCGTCTTCTAACATAGCTTCTATATGGAGTTGAATAGCTTGGGTAATATTTTCTTTCGCTTCTTCAATAGTGCTGCCGAATGAATGACAGCCGTTCAAAGCAGGAACGTAAGCATGATACGCGTTCTCATCAGGTTCCATCACGATTGAGTAGTTATAAACCTTCATTTAGGCATCTCCATTTTCTTATTTCAATGGTAAACTTTGTTCTAATAATAATGAATCAAAATCTTAAATACTAATTTGCGAAAATGTGAACAAGTATTCTTCAATAGTCACTTAATTATTGCAGATGATGAAAAACATTCTGAGTCAGAGAGACGATGGTATTTACTTGGCAGAACTGATATGGATAGGAAATTGTACGTTGTTTTTACATTAAGAAAAAATTTAATCCGAGTTATTTCAGCGAGAAACATGAGCAAAAAAGAAAGAGAGTTATATGATGAAAAAATTAAAAAAGATTCCGAAGTTTAAGACAGAAGATGAGGAAAGAAAATTTTGGTCTAAAGCTGACTCTACCGATTATGTTGATTGGACAAAAGCTAAGAGAGTAAGTTTCCCAAAATTAAAACCATCAACGAAAACAATTTCTATACGGCTCCCTGAACATTTAATAGAGGGGCTTAAAGCTCTTGCGAACAAAAGAGATGTCCCTTATCAGTCATTAATAAAAATCATATTAAACGAAAGAATAGACGAAGAACTTAGAAATAGAATTTAAAAACGTAGTAGCATATAACCAGCCGCTCAACACGGACAGCCCCGCAGAGCGGGGTAGACTGTTTTTCAGTGGGGCATTTGTGTAATTGTTGGCTTTGTAGTTCCGTGTAAAGTTTCTTGTTCAAAGTTATTCTGTTAAAAAACATTTTTATAAATAAAAGTAGTTGCAGTTAATTGGCATTGCTGTTCCCCGCAACAAAACTGCGGGGCAGGCTGGGCGGCGGGTTATCGGCACGCCGTTAGCTACTAAATTTGATTTTATAATAAAGGCTATTCAAAATTCTATTTATTGTAAAACTCGAAAGTCTTATGTATCTTTCTTGTAGAAACAAAAGAAAGGTTTAAAGATGCGTATCAAAATTCAAAAATGGGGTAATAGTTTAGCTCTAAGAATTCCAAAGGCTTTTGCTTTCCAATCAAGAATTCGGCAAGACGAATATGTAAATCTAACATTGGATAATGACAAAATTATAGTTGAACCAATCGAAGAAAAAAAATACAGTTTAGACGAATTGATATCTGGAATAAAAAAATCGAATCTTCACAGAGAAATTGACTTTGGGAAAAAAGTTGGAGCGGAACAGTGGTAAAATCAAAGCAGTATATTCCTGATTGTGGAGATATCGTTTGGTTAACATTTAATCCACAGTCGGGACACGAACAATCCGGCAGAAGACCTGCTTTGGTAATATCTCCATTGGTATATAATAATAAAACCGACTTAGCAATATTTTGTCCAATCACAAATCAAGTAAAAGGCTATCCTTTCGAAGTAAAACTTCCTGATAATTTAGAAATTGCTGGTGTAATATTATCTGATCAAATCAAAAATCTTGATTGGAAAGCTAGAGAAGCTGAGTTTATCTGCAAGTTGCCCAAATCGTTATTAACAGAAACATTGAATAAAATAAATGCTTTGTTAAACATATAATGTCGTAGCTAACCAGCAAATCAACCGGGCGCCCCCGTAATAAAACTGCGGGGCAAGCTGTTTCAAGTTTCTTGTTCAAAGTTATTGTGCTATGAAAGTTTTTTGTAATTATAAAAATTATTAACAAGTTCGGCATTGCAGTTTGGGGCTGCGCCTTAGCACGGCGTTAAACGCCAAAGGAGAATTCATAATTAAAAGAATAAACCAAACAAGGCGTAACTTCCTTAAGATGCGGGAATGGCAGCATCATCACTGACATTTTCCACTAAGATTTATCCAGCACATCTCACAGAGCCTAAGAGTCAGGGAGACAAGTTTCCGCTAAGTTACCAGCTCAGATTGTACAGCGGGCTTCTGCGGTTGTATGATGAATTCGATCCCTTACCCGACGAACGGGCACCCAACTTTGAATACGAGTTTTCCCACCCTAAACTCAATCGACTGCGCGAAAAGTATCAGCTCGATCTAATCGCAGGAGCTGGGGATGACTGGTCAAAGGCTATGAACCTAATGAAATGGATAACAGAACACATAGGCTATAGAGGCAGTGTTGTCAGGTTAAGTAAATTGCAAAGAAAAAACTTCGACTTTAGTCGCATTAAATGTGGCTAAAGCCATCATAGTTATATATTTGTTCGCTCAAAAGTCATTTTGTGACGGCTTTTGATTTTAAGTATGTAACGAAAATATTTATGCTGTTTGTGCTGCCCATTTTGAAAGGTTTTGAGCCAATGCAATTAATCCGATTTCAACTTTTACTTTTTATATTCCTCTGAGTAAAAATCTTTTGAAGTTTTTGTTTTAGCTTTCAGCTTTGCTGATTATAATAGGTTATTTACTGTAAAGTGAAAAGCTGAATTGAACTAATTCTTGCGGAAGTGGGTTCCGATAATTTTGCGTCAGAATCTATTCGAATTGTTATCTCTTACAAATACAAAAAGGCATGAAATGGAAAGAAAAATATTCATAGATAAATTCTTTGTTCCAGCGAACGCGGCAGAGGAATTCGTACAAAGAATGGACTATAACAGAACATTTCTTAGGAAGCTTCAAGGATTCGTATCAGATCAAGCATATCAACAAACCGACGAAAATGAGAATAAGATATTCATCACTGTGGCTATTTGGGAGAGCTTGGACGCCATAAACAAAGCAAAAGAGGCAATTCAAGCAGAGTATAAACGAATTGGCTTTAATATGCCGGATTTTATTCAAAAGCATGATATTAAAATGGAAAGAGAAATTTA
>JAKAEE010000112.1:4109-5863 GCA_021820065.1 Bacteroidota bacterium
AATGAAGAGACTTGTCAGTATTTCAAGCAGTGAAGATATTTTTCCCGAATACCGCAACACACCAATCGGACTTTTGCTGGAGTACCACAACCTTGGACGGAAGCCGGATACATATACGCAAGCGCAAATGCTCATCGGCATGTGCATGGATAACCGGAAACATCTGCATATACCGGATAACTTTGCGTTCATCATTAGAACCGGCGGCGCGAATTTAAGGTACAGCGAGTTCAAAGTTTCCTACGCAATTGCTGTCGGAAATGTTCAGCACATCGTATTGATAGGACACAACAACTGCGGAATGGTAAATCTAATTTCGCGCAAGGACGAATTTATTAACGGACTTGTTGACAAAGCCGGATTGGATAGAGAATGGGCGGAAGAACATTTTCTTCACTTCGCGCCGATGTTTGAAATTGGGAACGAAATTGATTTCGTAACCAGTGAAGCAAAACGTCTGCGGCTGCGTTATCCAAAAGTTACCGTTGCGCCGATGATTTACAAAGTTGAAGACAATTTGCTCTACCTCGTAAACGAGAAATAACAGGCAGTTCGCGTTTTGGCGCTCTATTTAATCCGGAATTTTTTACTTTAGAGTTAAAAAACCCGTTGTGTGAATTAATCTACTATTCAGACAAAAGTAATTCTTTAATTGAAAAATGGAACGCGGATTAAACAGATTTCTTATGATTTTCACTGATGAATTTTTGGATAATTACTTTTGTCTTCATTTTTTCAACTTTCTATTCTAATTCATACTAGTGATTAAAAGAATAATGTTTCGCAAAATTGGCGAGGAGCGTTATGCAAACCACTTCTGTTGAAGATTTCATCAAAGGAATTCCGAAAGCCGAACTGCATCTTCATATCGAAGGTACTCTTGAACCGGAGCTTATGTTCAATATCGCCAAACGGAACAACATTCAGATAAAATATAAATCGGTTGAAGAGTTAAGAAACGCTTACAGCTTCAACAACCTTCAGGAGTTTCTTAACATATATTACGACGGCGCCGATGTTCTGAGGTACGAACAAGACTTTTACGATATGACCTGGGCGTATCTGGAAAAGGCGCACAATGAAAATGTCGTTCACGCAGAAATATTTTTTGATCCTCAGACACACACCAACCGGGGCATCGAATTCAAAACAGTTATCACCGGAATACATAACGCAATTGATGACGCGAAAAAGAAATTCGGAATCTCGTGCAAACTGATTATGTGTTTCTTGCGCGATCTCACTGCCGAATCCGCGATGAAAGTTTTGGATGAAGCGCTGCCGTACAAAGATTGGATTACAGGCGTCGGGCTCGATTCCGCCGAAGTAGGAAACCCGCCGTCGAAGTTCAAAGAAGTTTTCGAGCTAGCTAAAGCAAAAGGATTCATCACCGTTGCGCACGCCGGGGAAGAAGGTCCCGCCGAATATGTTTGGGAAGCGATCAACTATCTCAACGTATCGAGGATCGATCACGGGAACAATTCATTACAGGACGAATCTCTTGTTGTAAAGTTGAGCAAAATGAAAACGCCGCTTACCGTTTGCCCGCTCTCAAATCTGAAATTAAAAGTTGTAGAGGATATGAAAAGTCATCCACTGAAAAAAATGATGCGAAAAGGTTTGATGGTTACGGTTAATTCCGACGACCCGGCTTACTTTGGCGGATACATCAACGACAATTATTCGGCGGTAACGCACGCGCTGAATCTTTCTAACGAAGATATTTACCAGATCGCGAGAAATTCTTTTGCAGC
>JAKAEE010000113.1 GCA_021820065.1 Bacteroidota bacterium
GCAGATTGTAAGCGGTTCATAGCTTTGATTGAGGAGAAGAACTTTCGCATTGAGTGATCCGTTTTTTCCGAACTTCCTTTCGAAGACTAACCTCCAGATAATTAAAGAGAAAATTCAATACTTGGTTAATGTTTCTTTCCTTCATTTGATGGTGCAAATATCGTGATAACATCTTTATGATGAAAGTGCATTTCAAAATATTTTTGGGAACTAATCAATCGAGATTACCCTTTTCTTTTTCTTAGTCATAAGCGTATCTGGAATAAAATCAATTATCGAATCGCGAAGAGCCTCGATTAATCTCTTCTTTACAAAATCTCTATGAGTAACGAGACTCACTTCCCTAACCGGCACAGGCGATTTAAACCGCCGCGTTGATCTTTTTTGAGAAGTGCTTAACACTGTCATAGCTAATTCGGGAAGAATCGTATTACCTTGGTTTTGATCAACCATACGAATCAGCGTTTCAAGACTTCCTGCTTCGTAGTGAAAACGCTTTCCCTCTTGGGAAACTTTTTGAAGGTCGCAAAGATTGATTATTTGCGACCGGAAACAATGCCCTTCTTCCAAAAGCCATAATTTATCAACATCAATCTCTTCAACCGAAATCTCTTTTATCTTTTGTACATCCGATGATTTCGCCGAGTACAAAATAAACTCTTCATAAAATAACGGTGTTACCTTAAGAGAAGTATACTCAAGCGGTGTAACAAGTATAGCCGCATCAATCACATTCCGTTTCAACTGCTCTATTATTCTCTCGGTAGTAAGTTCAACAACGGTTAGGTTGATTTCTTCATACTTCTTTAAAAATTTTTGGAGGAAAAGCGGAAGAAGATATGGAGCCAGGGTAGGTATTATGCCGATATGCAGTTCGCCATTGATTTCACCTTTCCGTTCGCTCACCAAATCCGAAATAGCTTTTGTTCCGCTCAATACTGACCGTGCAAGGTCAATAATTTCCCGCCCCAATTCGGTTGCTATTAAAGGTTTTTTGCTTCTATCGAATATTTTTAGATCCAGTTCCTCTTCAAGTTTTTGAACCTGCATACTTAAAGTTGGCTGGGTAACAAAACATTTTTCCGCAGCGCTTGAAAAATTGCGGTACGTATCCAGCGCCACTATGTATTCAAGTTGAACGAGTGTCATAATGCACCATAGTTTTTGTCTATGCAAAGATAAAAAATATCGATTTGATTTATTAATGCTGGTAGCGCATTTTCTTACGCAAGATTTCCGTTCTATCGTTATTTAACAACATCAAAGGAGATACAAAAATGAACAAAGAGGAAAAAAAACTCACATCGGCATCGGGCAGCCCGTACTACGAGCATGAGAATACTCAATCGATAGGCCCGCGCGGTCCACTTTTGATACAGGACTATGTCTTCCATGAAAAGATGGCGCATTTCAATCGTGAAAGAATACCCGAAAGAATTGTTCACGCCAAAGGTTCCGGCGCATACGGTACGTTCACAGTTACACATGATATCACAAAATACACTAAAGCAAAATTGTTCAACAAGATCGGCAAACAAACAAAGATGCTGATTAGATTTTCTACTGTTGGAGGTGAAAAAGGTTCTGCCGATACCGAACGAGATCCACGCGGGTTTGCAGTTAAATTTTATACCGAAGACGGAAACTGGGACCTTGTTGGGAACAACACACCGGTCTTCTTTATCAAAGATCCTAAAAAATTCGACGACTTTATTCATACCCAAAAACGTGACCCCAAGACAAATTGTAAAAGTCCTACAATGATGTGGGATTATTGGTCACTCAACCCGGAAAGTCTGCACCAGGTTTTAATTCTCATGTCCGACCGGGGAACGCCGTATTCATACCGTCACATGAACGGCTACAGCAGTCATACTTTTTCTTTAATCAACAAGAGCAACGAACGGATATGGGTGAAGTTTCATTTTAAAACGGAACAAGGAATAAAGAATTTTACCGGCGCGCTGGCAGAAGAAATGCGCGGTAAAGACCCGGATTGGGCACAGCGCGATCTTGTTAACGCTATCGAAAGCGAAGATTTTCCCAAGTGGAAATTAAAAATTCAGGTGATGACTCAAGAGCAGGCAAAATCTTTCCGATGGAATCCTTTCGATCTTACCAAGATTTGGCCTCACAAAGAGTTTCCGTTATTAGATGTTGGTGTTATGGAGTTAAATAAAATTCCGGATAATTATTTTGCTGAAGTTGAACAATCTGCATTTGCACCAGCGCATGTAGTTGATGGAATCAGTTACTCTCCTGATAAAATGCTTCAAGGAAGATTACTCTCTTACCCTGACGCTCACCGTTACCGATTGGGCGTTAATTACGAACAAATACCGGTAAACAAATGTCCGTATGCGGTAAATAACTATCAGCGTGACGGTTTTATGCGTGTTGACGGAAACGGAGGCAGTTCGCCAAATTATTATCCGAATAGTTTCGACGATGTTGAACCGGATGAAAGTTATAAAATTCCTCCGATGGAACTGGAATCAAATATTGCTGATTGGTATGATAGAAATGCGCATGGAGAAGAAGACGATCACTACACTCAACCCGGTATGTTATTCAGAAATGTTATGACTGATCAGGATCGCGTCAATACAATTTCAAATATTATAACTAGCATGAAGGGTATAGAAGTCCCAATGCGGGATAAGATTATAAACCGACAATTGTGTCACTGGTTTAGAGTTGATATTGGTCTCGGTAAGGCAGTTGCGGAAGGTCTTGGCATCGATGTTTCTGCAATATTAGAAGAAATGGGCATTCGTTAAATATCAAAAATGAAAGGGACTCAGGTCCCTTTCATAAAAACAAGTTAATCTCCTGTCGATGCTACTTTTTACGAATTATGCCCCCCGCCAGAACGTAGCCCTGTTCGTCGTACAAAACCAACGATTGACCCGGCGTAACGGCATTCTTCGCTTCCAAAAATTTTATTTTGATTTCCGATTCATCGGCAGAAATTATTTCCGCCGGAGTTGCTATATCATTGTAGCGGATCTTCCCGAAAACAATTTCTCCGGATTTGAATTCTCTTCTACTCACAAAATTAATGTCAGATGCAGAACAAACGTTTTCAAACAGTTCTTCCTTGTTCGCAATTTCAATTGTGTTTGTCTTTTCATCAATGCTCTTAACGTAAACCGGTTTCTCAAATGAAACGCCGAGACCTTTCCTTTGTCCGACTGTGTAAAACGGAATTCCTCTGTGCTTACCGACGACCTCACCGTGATAAACCATCTCCCCGCCTTCAATCTTTTCAATCACACTGGGAATTCTTTCGCGCAAGAATCTTTCGTAGTTATCATCCGCAACGAAACATATTTCTTGGCTGTCCGGTTTGTTTGCAGTTTTAAGTCCGAACTCTTCCGCTAGTTTTCTCACTTCAACTTTTGTATATCCGCCTAAAGGAAAAATTGTACGGCTCAAACTTTCCTGCGTTAATCCCCAAAGCGCGTACGACTGATCCTTCTTCTGATCGCGCGAATTTTTAAGCGAGTAGCGGTTCAATGATTCGTTATATTCTACAACTGCATAGTGACCGGTGGCAACGTACTTTGCGTCGAGTGAATCGGCTTTCTTAAGAAGCTCTTCCCATTTTATTTTTCTGTTGCAGACCACACAAGGATTCGGAGTTCTACCGCTAAGATATTCATCAACAAAATTATCTATAACCGCTTCTTCAAACGCCTTAGTAAAGTCCACAGTATAATGCGGAAAGCCGAGAGACGTGGCAACATTCTTCGCATCGAAGATCGCGTCGAGCGAACAGCATCCCGATTCATGTTTGGGCGCGCCGCCCACTTCCATGAATCCCCATGTCTTCATCGTTACGCCGATTACCTCGTAACCTTGCTTATTCAGAAGCGCCGCAGCAACGGATGAATCAACTCCGCCGCTCATTGCTACTATTACTCTTTTCTCATTCAACACTTTACTTCTTTCTTTGTTTTCCTTATTTAACATTTTTCGAAATATTGTGCGAATCTTGGACAAACCGTTAAAACGGTTCCGATGCAGTTCTCCGTTTTCCAACCCCGCGATTAATCGCGGGGTTTAGCGAAAAAGAACGGTTTTGTTTAACTGTTTTAACAGTTTATCAGATTACAATTCTTTTAGGCAACATGTATTTTCTAACAACAAATATAAAGAAATAGTTTTGTTTTGAACCGCTTCTTGTAGAGCGAACAGGCTGTTCGCTCTACATTCGTAATGAATTGAATCCATTATTACTGTATCTCGGTTACCTTTTATTTTGGCGCAACACGCGGTATGAGCTCCGGCAGAAATTTTTCTTGCTAAATGCACGGCTTTTAATTAAAATGCTTCAAAGATATTTGATGTAACAAATGACGGGTAATATTTTGATCTACAGACTTTTTGATTTCAGTTCTCAGTTCCCTCCTCGGTTATAACGAAAACTTTTGCGGGGTATATATGCAAAATAAATGGTGGATTATTTTTCGAATCGTTGTGTTTGTAGCTCTTGGACTGCTGTACACCGTCTTCATCTCGCCTGAAGAAATGGGGACTTGGAAATACTACTTCGGCTTCGTTCTCCTTTTCATCGCGCTGGTGGATGTTGTAAGACTTGTCAAAACATTCAAGAAGTAAATAAACAACAACTGCCATGAAGTCTGGTGCGGGCTTTGACGGGTTAATTAATAGTGAGGTTATCTCTGAAAATTTTGATTCTATTGATAGTTGTGACATTTACTTATTCAAACTGCCTAAATGCACAGCCCAAGACTAATTTGCATTCAAAATATTCAATTACGGACATGGAAGTAACAAATGAGAGTGTGGTTAAAATGCCTGTCTTGGGTAATACAGTTGAACATTATACCTCTTATTTAAATGAAAACGAATATACGATTAGAATAAAGGTTCACCGAAATGAGCTTCCTAACATTCCGGATTCCACTCTTACCGTAGAATGTTTTTTCTCAGAACAAGTGGTAACTATAATTGATGTGAATATGAATAAGGTCGAGTGGTTATCAGAAGATAATTTTAGTTATTCATTTCTCTTAGTAGTAGAAAAAAGTGGTTGGGTTTATTTTTGTATATCTACGCCTTCAGAAATTTCGCGCGAATCTCGAATTGATCGATATCGTCAACTTAAATTAAACGCTGGAAATAGAATTCTTTATTTAGATGCTTTGAAGAAATGAATTATAACAACCTAACACGCGCAACTAAAAGCGTCCGCCTCACTTCTGGTGGAGCGTAAACTTTGTTTATCGGTTAGCGGCAACAGCGTTAAATAATTCTTTGTTTTGCCGGCTAAAAAGCGGCATATTTTGAAAAAATGGCGATTTTGGAGTAAAAAAAAGTTAAAACGATTCTTCGGACAGACCTCCCAGTCCAATGGAGAATCGAAACGATGCTCTGGAGGGTTATTTTGGCGCTTCGACTGGGCTCAACACCTTGTTGGACTGTTAATCTGGCGCTCCGGAGTGTCATTTTGGTGCTTCGGAGAGCTGATTTTACTCTCCGGAGACTAAATTTGATGCTCTGGAGAGTAATTCCGGCGCTTCGGAGAGTGAATTTGATGGTCTGGAGAACCGCCGTAATGCTCGGAAGAGTAATTTTAATGCTTCGGAGCGTCAGTTTGACTCTCTGGAGAGTAAATTTGATGGTCCGGAGAGTCGCCGTAATGCTCGGAAGAGTAAATTTAGTGGTCTGGGCAGCAAACGCGGTGCTTTGGAGAGCCGAAGTGATGTTTGAACTAATAGAAGGAGTGTTATCAAGCATAAAGTTTGCAAAACCGAGCAAAATGACATTTTTTTTGGTAGATAAACAACACTGCCATGAAAAGTTCTGGCGGGTTAATTAATAGTTA
>JAKAEE010000039.1 GCA_021820065.1 Bacteroidota bacterium
CCGATTCTATTAATTAATAATGAATTTTCTTTATATTGACCAACAATATTTTAGCTTCTTGAATAATTCAGCTAAATCAAAAATAAAAAATTAATCTCTAGAAAAATAATCCGGAGGAATATTGGACCTATTTAAAAAGTGCTATGAATTCACACGAGCCGACGATATTAAAGCGTTGGGATACTATCCGTATTTCAGACCCATCGAAGAAAATGAAGGACCCGTTGTTCAGATTGAAGGACGAAAGGTGGTTATGGCAGGATCGAATAATTATCTGGGACTTACAGCTCATCCGCAAGTTAAAGAAGCAGCTCTCAAAGCCGTTGAAAAATACGGTACCGGTTGTTCCGGTTCACGTTATCTAACCGGAACTCTTGATCTTCATATTGAATTGGAAAAAAGATTAGCACAATTTTTTGGTGTTGAAGCGGTTCTCCTATTCTCAACCGGTTATCAAACCGCACAGGGCATAATACCAACATTGGTTCAACGCGGCGAGTACGTGGTTTCGGATCGTGATAACCATGCGTGCATAGTTGCCGGACAAATGATGGCTAAGGGCGCTACCGCTGATTTGATTCGCTACAAACACAACGACATGGCTGATCTAGAAAGAGTTTTACAGAAACTTCCTATTGATGCCGGAAAACTAATTGTTAGCGACGGCGTTTTCAGTACCGGTGGAGAAATTGTTGATCTGCCTGCTTTAGTTTCACTTGCAAAAAAATACAACGCACGCACATTGATTGATGATGCCCATGCAGTTGGAGTTATCGGCAAAGGCGGAAGAGGTACGGCAAGCGAGTTCAATCTCGAAAAAGAAGTCGATCTAACTATGGGAACGTTCAGCAAAACTTTTGCATCTCTTGGTGGTTTTGTTGCGGGAAGCGAAAGAGTTATTAATTATCTGAAACATCACTCCGCCGCATTAATCTTCAGCGCATCTCCCACTCCGGCGGCTGTTGCCGGCGCTTTGGCTGCTTTGGATATTTTGGAAAAAGAGCCTTGGAGAGTAGGTAAGCTAATTGCAAATGCAGACAAAATAAGGAAAGAACTTGTGGCAGCCGGTTTTACTATTATTGACGGCAGAACGGCAATCGTTCCGGTTATAGTCGGCGATGATATGTTAGCATTTCAAATGTGGAAGAAACTTTATGAGGCAGGTGTTTTCGTGAACGTTTTTATTTCACCCGGTGTTCCGCAAGGAAGACAAATGATGAGAACAAGCTACATGTCAACCCACGAAGACGAACATTTGAAGTTCATTGTCGATACATTTAAATCTGTAGGAAAAGAACTCGGACTTATTTAAGAAACATATCAGTTACTAAAAAGCATACTGACTTCAGTATGCTTTTTTATATATAGACGGAGGCAATATGAGTTCAGTTAACATACGAACTGTACAATCCAAGAAAGACCTTAACGATTTTCTAAAGTTCGCGTGGAAGATTTATAGGAACGATCCATACTGGGTCCCGCCTCTTATGTATGATAAGAAGAAAATCCTCGACAAGAATAAAAACCCTTTCTACAAACACGCCGAGATGGAATTATTTCTAGCCGAAAAGAATGGTGAACTTGTAGGCAGAATTGCCGCGGTGAAAAACGATCTTCACAACAAATACCACAATGATAAAGTTGGGTTCTTCGGATTTTTCGAGTGCATAAACGATCAGGAAGTCGCAAACAAACTTTTCGATACTGCAAAAGATTGGCTGAAAGCTAAAGGAATGGATGCGATGCGCGGTCCGGCTAATCCGTCATCAAATGACGAATACGGAATGCTCCTTGACGGATTTGATGACGAGCCTAGATTACTGATGACTTACAATCCGAAGTATTATCTCGACCTTTGTGAAAAGTACGGAATGAAAAAAGCAAAAGATCTTTATGCGTACAAACTTGAAAACGAAAAAGTTGTCAGTTCAGATAAGTTAAAACGTGTTGCCGAAATTGCTGCTAAAAGATCAGGCATAAAAATCTCACAGCTAAGTATGAAAGATTTTGCAACCGACTTGGAAAGATTCAAATTCGTTTACAACAAAGCATGGGCTCCTAACTACGGTTTCGTTCCATTGACCAATGAAGAGATTGATGCAATGGCGAAAGATTTGAAACCTCTCGTTGAACCATCGCTGGTTATTTTTGGCGAGATTAACAATGAACTTGTCGGCGCGGCACTCGTAATGTTGGACTACAATACAATCTTCAAATCGATGAATGGAAGACTTTTACCTTTTGGCTTTTTGAAATTATTCACCCAGAAGAAAAAAATAAAATGGTGCCGCATTATTACTTTGGGAATTATTCCAGAGTATCAAAAGCGCGGACTCGATGCAGTATTCTATTGGGAAATTGTTAACCGCGCAGCTAAACTTGGAATTTTGCTTGGAGAAGCAAGTTGGGTTCTTGAAGATAATGACATGATGAATAGGGGCGCTCAAGTTATGAACGGAGAAGTTTACAAGAAATACAGACTCTATCAGGTTAGTATTTAGTAGTTAGTAATCAGAAAAAAAATGGACCGGAAATTAGTACAACTTCATAGCTTCGTCGTACTTTGATGTATGCGGCGGGTCCAGCTTTTTCAAAGTTTCGAAAATCGATTTGTCGGGATAGTTTTTTAGATACTCAACTATTTCACCGGCTTTCGCATCAAAGAAAACTTTCATTAAAACATTTCTCGTATCTATCTGATCTTTTACGCTGTACAAATCCGTAATTAATTTTACAATATTCTTTAATGCCTGGTCGTGAGTTTTAGGATCTCTAAATAAATCTATACCGTTGTAATGATAATCGAAATAATCTTGACGGAATTGCTGGTACTTCGCATTTAGCAAGTTATCAACCAGTGATCTCCGGTTAAACGGCGAACTATCCGACTGCCATCCTTTGCTGAATTGACTGCTTCCACCTCTCACACAAATATCCAAAGCTTTCTGAAAATAATCCGTTCCGCCGAGAGAATAGTATGAGTCAGCGTCGAAACCGATAATGATGTAAGCATAATAATCTAATAGACTCGTCAACGGATCAAAATCGGTTTGATTGAAATACATTGATTGATTTTTTTGATATTTAAATTGCCATGAGTTATCGAGTATGGTCATCATTAAAGAATTGAGCAGCGTGTTTTCAATAATACGTTGACTTGTAATTACCAATTGAGCGTTGTATGTAACCTCGTCGGATGAACCCGTGAAGAATATATTAAATGTACACTTAATCTTTTCACCTTGCCAACTCTGACCGGTGAACTTTGTATTGTTAAGATAATCTTGGACTTGATTCTTGAAGTTATCAACGCGCTCTCGTGAGGCAGTCGGTAGTTGCTCTAAATTCACTACAACAGTAGCGTCCAATTCTTGTGCGGAAAGTATTGCAGACCAAACAAAAAACATTACTAAAAGCACCGCCGACTTCTTCATCTGATCACTCCGACTTTTATTGTGTAATCAAAATAGATATTTGGAAAAAATTAAACAATCCCTTAA
Organism: Bacteroidota bacterium; assembly: GCA_021820065.1. Taxonomy (GTDB): domain Bacteria; phylum Bacteroidota; class Ignavibacteria; order Ignavibacteriales; family Melioribacteraceae; genus Fen-1258. The sequence continues at coordinate 3,501 of JAKAEE010000039.1, forward strand.
GTTATAGTGAACATTTCAACTACCATGAAAAGTATTTTACTTTTACTATTCATTTCGGTTGAATGTTTCGCGCAGATCCAACCGGGGGCACGCCAAGCAGCCTTAGCCCATTCCGATATAGCCTCCGCCGGCGACGCATTCAGCCTATTCAATAATCCGGCAGGGATTGCATCAATCCATTCGAGAGAGATCGGAATAAATTATTCTCCCGCTCCGTATGAAATGAAAGAACTATCCAACGCGTTCGCGTCCTACTGCGAGCCAACTGATTACGGAAACTTCAGCGTCGGTTTCAGCATTTACGGATTCGAACTTTACAAAGAAACTCAATTCGTGTTTGGTTATGGTCGCAACATTTCACGGAATTTTTCCATCGGTGCATCTGCTATCTATAAAAATATTGCGATTAAGAATTACGGCTCGAAAGGAGTTTTTCTTTTTAATCTTGGAGCTATTGCAAAAATCAACGAACAATTTGGAATTGGATTTTCTGCTGAGAATATTACCAGGACAACAATTAATTCTGAATCAAATCAAATTCCGACGGTATTGTGGGCGGGCGCATACGCAAAATTTTTTGAAGAACTGACCTTCAGCATTGCTGCAAGAAAAGAGTTGGGGTTTAATCCTTCTCTAAGACTCGGCGCCGAATATAGTCTGTTGGATTTTGTTCAAGTTCGGTTCGGAGTTTCTAATGAACCGAGCACCTACTCCAGCGGTTTTGGCGTTCAATATGAATTCATGCAGTTTGATTACGCTTTTTCTTCTAATCCCGATTTAGGGTTAACTCATCAATTTGGTTTGATTGTTCATTTCAGCGGTAAGTAAAAGATTAGATGAAAACATTTATATCAATCTTTATACTATTAATATGTTCGGTAAAACTTGCCGGACAGACAGACACAACTGCATTTCAGAGGGACCTAGATAAAGTTTTAGAAAACATAACCGCTGAGAAGGAAAGCTCACAATTCTACGACATGGTAGAATATCTTAAGGAGAATCCTATAAGAATAAATTTTGCCACTGAGGATGATCTTCTGCAAATACCTTTCGTCAACCGCGAAGATGCAAAGATGATCATCAAACAAAGAAAAAAGATTGGCGGATTTTACACCGAAGAGACATTTAAGAATATTGATGGGGTTGCAAGCGATGTAATAGACAAGATTTTACCGTTTATAGATTTCAGTCGTAACAAAGGATTCACACTTCTTAATCAATTCTCGCAAAGCATAAAGTCGCTTACAGTGACTTACCGTTCGCGGGCATTAAGAGATTTGCAGCAAGACCGCGCATATTTAACGGGAAAGTACTTCGGATCGGATCTAAAAATTTATAACCGGCTGGTGCTGAACAACAAGAATGATATTCATGCCGGCATTATAGTTGAAAAAGATGCCGGTGAAAAATCACTGACGGATTTTAACTCATTCCATCTTTCTCTGCAAAATTTAGGTTTCGTGCAAAACATAATCTTTGGTGATTACAGCGTTGGGTTTGGTCAAGGCATTGCATTGTGGAGCAGTTCGTCAATGCCTAAGGGAAGCGAAACTGTGGATGTTCTTCCGCGGGATGCACACGGAGTAAAACCATATCTCAGTACAGATGAGAATATGTTTTTCAGAGGCGTTGCCGCCAAAACTGTTTTCGATAATTTCAGCTTATACACATTTTATTCTGACAAATATTTAGACGGCACTATCGATTCAACAACTAACCAGATCAGGTCATTGGTCACGGATGGACTTCATCGTGACGCATCCGAAGCGGTACACAAACACATTATTAACGAAAAATTTTACGGCGCTTCTCTGAATTATGATTATAGAGATGTTTTCGGTTTGGGAATACTTTACTACACTTCAAAATTTGGAAATGATTTTGAAAAAGAGACGGCGCTCGATCCGTCTGGTAATACTTTTAATTATTTTTCCTCCAGCTACAATCTTAGAATAGGTAAATTATATTTTAGCGGAGAAACCGCATACTCTAACAAATCGGTCTCTACTATCAACAGCGCACAAATCATAATAGATAAAAATTTTGCGTTGGTGTTTTCTTATCGAAATTATTCCAAAGACTACTGGGGTTTTCATGCAAATGGTTTCGGTGAAAAAGACGGGACCCAAAACGAAAACGGGTTCTACACCGGTATTCATTGGCGGACGGCTTACGGAATATTTGACGTTTATTATGATCAATTCCGATTCCCGTACGCGGCAAATAATTTCTTGTTCCCGTCTCAAGGGAACGACTTTCTTGTTTATTACACTTTAAGACCATTCAGAAGCGGCGAGCTACGATTAAAATACCGTATCAAATCGAAAGATGATGTCGCGCCGTTGAATGATCAGTTGGGACTTATAAAAGGTACAACAGAAAATTACCGTGCAGAACTGTTGTACCGTGTGTTACGAAATGTTCAGTTGCGAACGCGTGTTGAAATTGTAAACGTGCACTCAACAACTGCAAGTCCAAGCGAAAAAGGTTTTCTAATGTATCAGGAAATTCAATTCTCCCCTATCCGGTCTCTCGGCATCAGCGCTCGCGTTATTTTATTCAAAACAGATTCTTACAATTCTAGAGTGTATGAATATGAAAGCGATTTGAGCGGAGTGATGACAACACCGTCATTGTACGGTGACGGAATGCGGTGGTATTTGCTCGCGCGATATAATACTCCGTTCGGATTTGCGCTCACTTTTAAATACGCTGAATCATTCAAACCAAACGAAACATTTTTTGGAAGCGGCGATACATTTGTTAACGGGAATTTAGATAACAGAGTAAGTCTCCAAGTCGATTTTAAGATGTAACTCAGATACAAGTACGATCTGATGCGGCATCATTGGCAGTCAACAAAATTTCTTGATTAAAACAATCTATCGTTTATTCGAGTTGCCAAATTCGGCACATCTCTCTAAGTTGCAGAAGAAAATTTCTAAATATTGAGGTTATGAATGAGAACAATTGTTGTGCTTCCCGGTGACGGAATTGGAAAAGTTGTTTTGCCGGAATCAATAAGATTATTAGATGCAGCGGGGTTTAAAGCTGATTACGTTTGGGGAGACATTGGATGGGATTTTTGGTGTAAAGAAGGAAACGCGCTACCGCAACGGACAATCGATTTAATTGCTAAGCACAAAATTGCTCTGTTCGGTGCGATAACAAGCAAGCCGAAAGATGCCGCTGAAAAGGAACTTGATCCAGAGTTGAAAGGAAAAGGTTACGTTTATTTTTCACCGATTGTCAGTCTTCGTCAGCATTTCAATCTTGATATTTGTATTCGCCCGTGTCTCTCATTTAAAGGAAATCCACTAAACTTTATTCGGAAGAGTGCAAGCGGCGGATTCGAGGAACCCATTGTCAACACAGTTATATTCCGACAGAACACGGAAGGACTTTATTCCGGAGTTGAGTGGACCAATCCACCAAAAGTTGTTCGCGATGCTTTCGAGACGCATCCTAAGATGAAAACATTTAAGAACGTACCGAGCGAAGAGCTGGCAATCTCAAGTAGAATAGTTACAAAGAAAGCGAGCGAAAGAATTATCCGCGCCGCTTTCGAACACGCGAAGAAATTCGGCTACAAAAATCTTACTCTTTGCGAGAAGCCGAACGTTCTGCGCGAGACATCCGGAATGATGTTCAAGATTGCAAAAGAAATTGCGAAAGAATATCCTAACATTGCATTGTGGGATACAAACATCGATGCGCAGATGATGTGGCTTACAAAAAATCCGGAAGACTATGGAGTGATCGTCGCCGAAAATATGTTTGGCGATATAATCAGCGACGGATTTGCCGGATTGATCGGCGGACTCGGATTTGCGTGCAGCGCCAACATCGGCGAAGAAGTCGCAGTATTCGAACCGACTCACGGTTCGGCACCGAAATATGAGAAGCTCAATCCTTCAATCGTAAACCCGATTGCGATGTTTATGAGCGCTTGCATGATGTTGGATCATATCGGCGAAAAAGAAATTTCGAACAAGATTAGAAAAGCAATTGCGTCTGTGGTTGAAGAAGGTAAAGTTAAAACTTACGATATGCTGAAACTACGCGGCGGTGCAGATGTATTTGGAAAAGGAGCGGCTTCAACTAATCAAATGACTGATGCAGTGATTTCAAAACTTTAATCGTCAACCGTGAAGGGTGAAACGGAAGCAGTCTGAAAAGTTGTTTCACTTTTCATATTTCATTTTTAACGGAGTACCAATGAGAGACAAAGTAAAAAAAATTTGGCCGGAAATTGAATGGATCAAAGACCAGAAATTGAAAAACAAAGTTTTGGATTGCTGGGTTTACGCTTTAGAAAAATCCGTTCTTACGATCAAAGATCTTGAAACGATCCCGTTTTCGCTTTTAGCTAAAAACTGTAAAGTCTCCTTTATGAATCATAAGCGAACTTGTGTAAAGCTCGCAGTTGAAATGGCTAAGACAATGAAAGATAATTTCGGTGATGAAATAAAAATCAATATGGATTTTTTGATTGCCGGCGCGATTCTGATTGATGTTGGTAAACTTTTAGAATACACTAAAGTGAAAAGTAAAATTGTTACAAGTAAATCTGGCGAGTTAGTTCGGCATCCTTTCAGCGGTCAGGCAATTGCAGCACGATTTGATTTACCCAATGAAGTTCAGCATATAATTGCAACACATTCTTCTGAAGGTGATCTCGGCAAGCGCACTGTTGAATCGATCATAGTTCATCATGCGGATTTTGTTTCGTTTGAACCGTTTAAATCGTGAAAAGTCAAAAGTGAAACGTCTAAGGGAAAATTTAAATGTTACAGTTAAATCATAAGAAATTAGAAGTTTGGAAATCTAGCGTTGGATTGGTAACTGAAGTATATCTTATTACTAAAACTTTTCCGAAAGAAGAAATGTTTGGTTTAACGAATCAACTTAGAAGAGCGGCAATTTCAGTATCTTCAAATATTGCGGAAGGTTCCGCTCGAAAAAGCAATATTGAACGAAAAAGATTTTATGAAATATCGAGAGCTTCGCTTGTAGAAATTGATTCTCAAATAGAAATTGCAATCCGTCTTCAATACCTAAAAAAAGAACATGAAGAAAAAATTGATGTATTGATAAATCAAGTTTTTGCTATGTTGTCAAAATTAATTTCTAAAACTTAGACTGACCTTTTTCACGTTTCACATTTGACATTTCACCTTTGACGGAGATATAACATGCATCAGACTTTGATAGAAAAGATCGCTCAACGTTATGCAGTCGGATTGCAGCCAAACCATATCGTTCACGCTGGAGATTATTTGTCCATTCGCCCCGCCTATGTAATGACACACGATAACACAGGCGCGGTAATTCCTAAATTCAAAAGTATCGGCGCAACCAAACTTGCAAATCCAAGACAAGTGGTTCATACTCTTGACCACGATATTCAGAACAAAGATGAAAAGAATTTAGCCAAGTACAAGAAGATAGAAGAGTTTTCCAAAGCGATGGGAGCCGATTTCTATCCGGCAGGACGAGGCATCGGTCATCAAATAATGATTGAAGAAGGATACGCATTCCCCGGTACTATGGCCGTCGCATCCGATAGTCATTCCAACATGTACGGAGGAATTGGATGCTTGGGAACGCCGATTGTTAGAACAGATGCCGCGGCAATTTGGGCGACGGGTAGAACGTGGTGGCAAGTTCCTCCAATCGCAAAAGTTGAACTCAAAGGAAAGCTTAGAACTGGCGTAACAGGTAAAGATGTGATCATTGCGCTCTGCGGATTTTTTAATCACGATGAAGTTTTGAACCACGCGATAGAATTTACCGGCGACGGAACAAAATATTTGGATATCAATCAACGACTTTCGATTGCGAACATGACTACAGAATGGGGCGCGCTTGCCGGAGTATTTCCAATTGATGAAATAACAATCGAATGGTTGAAACTTCGTGCCGAGTTCATCGAGGCACGAGGACTTGAAGGAGTCGCTTCTGATGCGGATGGAAACGGTAAGCATCCGCGAATCAACAAAGAAAAAATTGCACAGCTTGAAAACGAACTTCCAAAACTAAAAGCAGATGCCGATGCATTTTACTCAAAAGAATTAATTCTTGATTTGACATCGATTGAACCGCGTGTGTCGGGACCTAACACAGTTAAGACGATGACGGCTGTTTCGGAAATCAAAAACAAAAAAGTGAAGGTCAACAAAGCTTATTTGGTCTCGTGCGTTAACTCGCGTGTAGATGATTTGTCGGAAGCCGCGTCAATCGTTCGGGAAAAGAAAGTTGCCGATCATGTTAAGTTTTATATTGGCGCAGCATCAAGCGAAGTTCAAAAAGAAAGTGAGGCGCGCGGTGATTGGCAAGCGTTGATTGAAGCCGGCGCCATTCCCCTTCCTCCGGGATGCGGACCGTGCATTGGTCTCGGGATCGGATTGTTGGAAGACGGCGAAGTTGGAATCTCTGCAACGAACAGAAATTTTAAAGGAAGAATGGGCTCGCCAAATGCGCAAGCTTATCTCGCCTCGCCCGCGGTAGTCGCTTCATCCGCCATCGCCGGTTTCATAACATTCAATTTTGATGAAAGCACAGGAAAGGTTCATGGTGAGATAAAAATTAATTCCAAAAAAGAAGGCGCAAAATCATCAGTAAGAATCATACAAGGTTTTTCATCTCAAGTTGAAGGTGAATTAATTTTATGTCATCAAGATAATTTGAACACGGATGGAATTTATCCCGGCAAGTACACTTACAACGACGATATGACTCCGCAAGAGCAAGCCAAAGTAGTAATGGAAAATTACGACCCGGAATTCGGCAAAATTGTGAAAGAAGGAAATATTCTCGTCGGCGGTTTTAATTTCGGAACAGGGAGTTCCCGCGAGCAAGCAGCAACTGCCCTCAAGTATCGCGGTATCCAGTTGGTAATCGCCGGATCGTTCAATGAAACGTATAAACGCAACGCATTGAACAACGGATTTCTTCTTATTGAATGTCCCGACCTTGTGAATGACTTGAAGGAAAAGTTCGGCAAAGAAAAATTAACCGTTAAGACAGAATTAGTTTGCCAAATTGATTTTGAGAAGTCATATTTAACGGCAAAAGGAAAAACGTACTCAATCGACCCGGTGGGAGAAGCCGCGCAAGAGTTAATCGTAACGGGTGGCCTTGAAAACTGGGTGAAAAAGAATTTATAATTGAAAATTCCCAAAAAAAACGAAATAGAATTTTGAACAACCGTAAGAAATTGGATTGCTAAACTGGAATCAAAAGGATAATTTAACGTCAGAGATTTTTCAGAACAAACAACACAAATGCTGAAAAAGAAATCACATACAGAAAAACATTTCTTCCCGTTTCTAAACTTTCCGAAAATTTTCGAAACCAACTGGCAAAATAAGTAGTTCTCTTTACTCAACAACTTAACAAGGATTAGCACTATGGAGAAGTCCGTATCTCGTGTTATTTCTGAATTTGCGTTCAGTCTGAAATATGAGGATTTACCAAAAGAGGTTATCAATGAAGTAAAAAGATTTATATATGATTCGATCGGTTGTGCGTTCGGCGCATACGATGCAAAGGATGTTAACATTCTTCGAAACGTTTATAAACAAATGGGCGGGCGTCCAGAAGCAACCGTAATTGCGTTCGGCGAAAAACTTCCGGCTGTGAATGCAACGCTGATAAATTCTCAGATGATACGTTCTCTGGATTTCAACGACATCTATTGGAAGGAAGATCCTTCGCATCCTTCCGATTTAATTCCAGCTGCGCTCGCATGTGCTGAACTTGTTGGCGCTTCGATGAAAGATGTAATAGTTGCAATTTTTCTTGGTTACGAATTTGAACAGCGTCTTTGCGAATTTGCAGTACCGGGAATACGCGAACGTAAATGGCATCATGCTACTTTAACACAATTTGTTTCGCCTATAGTTGCCGGGAAAATTCTTGGACTGAATGTTGACCAGATAGTAAATGCAATTGGAATAAGCGGTTCGCATAATCATACGATCGGTTGCCCAACTGCTGGAAAATTAACAATGATGAAAAACACAGTTGACCCGATGGCAGTACAAAGCGGCGTTGTTGCGGCTCTGCTTGCAAAAAACGGATTCACTGGGACAGAAGAAATCTTTGAAGGTAAGGAAGGATTCATGGATTGCTTCTTCGGTTGGGATCCGAAAAGAAAAAAAATAAATCCAGTTAAAATTCACGGTCGCGAAAGCATAAACGATTTAAGTTGGGATTTAAATAAACTCATAGGCAATCTTGGAAAATCTTATAAGATTCAAGAATGCAGTATGAAAGCTTTTCCGACAGAGGCGCTTACGCATACACACATTTCTGCAGTCCTCAAAGCCGTGACTAAGAACGATGTTCGGTACGATGAAATTGAATTAGTTACAATTACAACTATTGCACGCGCGTGCGATATTCTTTTCGATCCGCAGAAATACAAACCGGAATCCCGTGAGACGGCAGATCATTCACTTCCCTATTGCATTGCTGCCGCTATTGTCGATCGAAAAATAACTGCACAAACTTTTTCCGACGAGAAGCTAAACGACCCGAAAATTTGGCAAGTGATCAATAGAATTAGAGGAGAGGCATCGCTTGAATTCGAGAAAATGTTTCCCGATAAACAGCCGTCAAAAGTTGTAATCAAAACCAAAGACGGCAAGGAATTTTCCGAGTATCTCGAATATCCCAAAGGTCATCCGAAAGAGCCAATGACCATGTACGACTTAGAAAACAAATTCAATTCTCTTTCAGAAGGATTGTTAAACAAGAAACGTCAACTAGAAATCAAAAATTTAATCTTCAATTGCGAAAACTTCAGCGCAAGAAAATTCATGTCGAGATTGGCATTGAAAGTCAACGGGACTGAACATGCTGAAGTTGAAATCAAAAAGGTGAAACATGGCAGTGCTAAAAAAAGCATCGGCAGGAAAGCGCGGAGATAAAATCCGTTCCGATTGTTTCGTGGAAATCGAATCAGCGAACAAAGGTGGTGTTAAAACTTCCGTTGTCAGCAAGGTCGATTCGATGTACGGACAGAGCATCAACGATCTACTGATTGCGATGTGCGACTTTTTCGAATTAAAACATGCGTCAATTATAGTTGAAGATTACGGCGCTCTTCCCTTCACACTCGCAGCTAGATTCGAAGCGGCATACAAAAAGCTCAAGCCGGAAGACACAAAGGAATTCTTGCCGTCGTTTCATAAAAATAATCATAAAGGAACATCGAGAGATAGATTGAGAAGAAGCCGGTTATATTTGCCGGGTAACGAATCCAAATTTTTTCCGAATGCCGGACTTCATAAACCGGATGCAGTAATTCTTGATCTCGAAGACAGCGTTGCACCATCAGAAAAAGAATCTGCTCGATACTTGGTCCGCAATGCGTTGCGCGCCGTTAATTTTTACAATGCAGAGAGGATGGTAAGAATTAACCAGATGCCGATGGGATTGGACGATCTCAAGTTTGTTATTCCTCATAATGTTAATGTGGTACTAATTCCGAAATGCGAATCGGCGATGACGATAAAAGATGTTGAAGAAGAAATTAATATCATCAAAGCCGAACACAACATTTCCAACGAGATTTATTTAATGCCGATTATCGAAAGTGCGTTAGGTGTTGTGAAATCTTACGAAATCGCATCGGCATCGGATAAAATTTGTGCGCTCACAATTGGACTTGAAGATTATACTGCCGACCTCGGAGTTGAACGAACACTTGAAGGCAAAGAAAGTATTTATGCAAGATCAACTGTAGTCAACGCGGCAAAAGCTGCCGGAGTTCAAGCGATTGATTCAGTTTTTTCGGACGTTAATGATATGGAAGGTTTACGCGCAAGTGTGATGGAAGCAAAATCATTAGGATTCGAAGGCAAGGGTTGTATCCACCCACGCCAGGTTCAAGTTGTTCATGAAGCATTCGCACCGACGGAAAAGGAAATTGAGAAAGCAAAGAAAATTGTTCTGGCATTTGAAGAAGCAGAAAGAAAAGGGATCGGGGTTGTGTCGCTTGGAAGCAAAATGATAGACGCTCCGGTTGTTAAGCGTGCACAGCATACAATTGAGCTGGCAAGTTTGAACAAACTACTAGACAAGAATTGGAAAAGAGAATAATATGAAATTAATTAAAAATGCTGCGAGCAGATTTGTGCCCGATGTTGTCAACGGTGAAAAACAAATTCCATTTAAAGGTGTCGGCAAATTTAAACCGGAGAATAAATTCGCTTCGCACAAAATTTATTCTTGCGCCGATTACCCATCCGATGGAAATAAAGTCGAAACCAATTTGAAAACTGCATTGAAGAAAGCCGGATTGAAAGACGGAATGACAATCTCGACACATCATCATCTTCGTAACGGTGATATTGTAACAAATTATCTTTTCGATGTAATACATTCGATGGGAGTTAAAAACATCCGCTGGTTTCCGAGCGCATCGTTCCCTTGTCACGAACACTTAATAAAATATTTGGAAGACGGAACGATTCATCACATTGAAGGAAGTATGAACGGACCGCTCGGCAAATTTACAAGCGAAGGCAAAATGAAAGGCGTTGGAGTTCTCCGCTCGCATGGAGGAAGATACCAATCGGTTCAAGACGGTGAAGTTCACATTGATATTGCCGTGATTGCTGCGCCGGCTTCCGACCAGTTTGGAAATGCAAATGGCGTTCAAGGAAAATCAGCTTGTGGCGGATTGGGATTTGCACTCGCCGATGCCGAATACGCGGACAAAGTGATAGTTGTTACCGACAATCTCGTTCCCTTCCCTTGCGTGCCGTGGCAAATACAAGGTAACAATGTTGATTATGTTATTGAAGTTGAATCGCTTGGCGATCCGGCTAAAATTGTAAGCGGCACAACCGAAATCACGAAGAGTCCGGACAGGTTGTTGGTTGCAGAATACATTGCAAAATTTTTAGATGAAGCGGGAATTATAAAAGATGGATTTTCATTTCAAGCGGGCGCCGGCGGAACAAGTTTAGCATTCATCCCTTTCATAAAAGAAATAATGAAACGGAAAGGAGTGAAAGCAAGTTTCGCGCGCGGCGGTTCTTCAAAATATTTGGTTGAGATGCTCGAAGAAGGATTAATCAATTACATTCTCGATGGACAAACATTTGATCTCGACGGCGTTCGTTCAATGAAAGATAATCCGAAACATGTTATGACGTCACCTTTCACCAGTTATAATTATCACGGCAAAGGAAATTTTGCATCAATAGTTGATGCGGCTATTCTCGGCGCAACGGAAGTTGATCTGTATTTCAATGCAAACGTTGTTTCTCACTCGGACGGTTATCTCCTCCATGGAATTGGAGGTTGGCAAAATTGTTTGTTCTCGAAGTGCACGATACTCGCGGTACCATCATTCCGTGACCGCATTCCGGTTATCGTTGATGATGTTACAACATTATGCGGTCCCGGCGAATTGATTGATGTCATCGTAACCGAACGTGGAATTGCAATCAATCCGAGAAGAACAGATTTACTCGATGCGGTAAAAAAATCTTCTCTGCCAATTCGACCCTTGAAGGAAATTCAGAAAGAGGTTTACGAAATTTGCGGCGGAGCTCCTACAAAACCGAATGTAGATAAGAACAAAGTTGTCGCGGTGGTAAAATGGGTTGATGGGACTGTGCTTGATTCGGTTTACAAAATCATGTGAGGAGCCACAATTGTTTTTTACTGCTATACAGTCCGTGTTAGAAGTTACCGACTTTACATTTACCAAGACCGTCAGTAAAAGTACCAAACCAAATATTGTTTGTATTATCGAATGTTACGGTTTGTATTCTGAAAAGCGGGAGCGCGGAATTTGCGTTATCATAAGAAGTCATAGACCCGGTATCATTATTTAAAATAGCTATTCCTTTCTTATTGCCAAACAAAAATACAATTGATTTGAAAATTAATTTCATGTGTCAACTTCATCCTAGGAAAAGCTTTATTCATCTTTGTCTAAAAATTTCCTTTCTTAATTTTATACAGACCCTGGTTATAAGTACCAAACCAAATATTTCCCAGTGCATCAACGGCAACAGTGGGAATCCAATTGATATAAGAACTATTTCCTAAATAGTGAAAATTCTTGGTTCCCCCGTTTGGATCTAACGCAAACATCCCGCCATATCTCGTCCCAAAAAGAAGTCTTTTTCCATCAACACAAAATGTTATTACTGAGCTATAATTGATTCCTTTAGTATCCGCACTCCAAGAAGTTCCATCAAAAACTACTAGGGCTTCCTTCCAAAAATTCGCCCAAATTTTACCGTCAGAATTAACACAAAGAGCTTTTACTTGATCTGGAACTTTAATGTTCATATTTGATTTGTTATGGAACGACCAAGTATTCCCATCAAGAACAGAGATTCCGTGATAATTAGATCCAATCCAAATCTCATTTTTTTTATCTATCGTTAAACATGTGACAGAGTTTTCTGCTATGGATGAATTGGATGTGTTGAATAATGTCCACACACTATTTGAGTATTTATATAACCCATCTTGCGTTCCTATCCAATAATCTCCACTCGGTGCAACAATAACATCGTTTACACTACTGTAGTTGATTGCTGCTGAGAAATCGGTCCAGTTCGTTCCGTCAAAAGAATAAAACCCTTTTGGTGTGCCGACTAGAATTCGATTCGAACTATCGACTGCTATTCTAGAAATATAATCCGAATTTAGTGGAGAATTTTTCATGTTAAAGCGTTGCCATTTATTACCATCAAATTTTGCTAAACCAATTTCAGTCCCAATCCATATATAATCGGATTTATCAACAGTAACATAATTGATAATATTGGATGGTAATCCGGAATTGAAGGAAATATAGTTCACGAATTTAGAAGTGTCTTCAAGCGTCATATAAACAGAAGATATTTGAGAAGCCCTTACAATAGATACCATACTATCTGCTCGGTAATTATAATGAGTGAACTTCACTTTGTATGAACCAGGTTTCAACTTATTGAATAAGTAAGGTGTCTTCTTCGAGGTAAGTGAATCGTTAATATAAATATCTGACCCGTCCGGATTTGAAGAGCATTGAATGCTTCCCAAATTTTGTGGATCGTTCATGAAATCATAAAAAATATTGTTAGTATAGTCCCCATTAATAAATAAGCCAATCTTGCCATCAACATACAAGTTAAGCTTCAGAGTAATAGAATGACTGCCGTAGGTTAAACCGTTAAGATAACATGGTGTTTTCGAGCCCATATTTCTTCCATCAAGGTAAATAAGTGCCCCCGATGGATTACTGTTAACCATTATCTTACCGTTTTCAGGTTTTGGCTCTTCAGGCGGTCCAGTATAAACCGCTTGCTCACAAGATATCAGGGCAAAAAAAATTGTTATTAATACTACCGTACAAAATATTTTTGGCATTCACGCCCCCTTGCATAGAAGCAGAAAAAATTCTGACCCATTTTAATTTATTTAGAAATTTCCTTTCTTTAATTTTGCCAATCCCCCGCCAAAAGTTCCAACCCACAAATCACCGTTTGCATCAATGACAACATCTTTAACCTGGCTGGCTGGAAGTTTAGAATTAGTTGTCGTGAATGTTACTATGCTGCCCGGCTGCAAAAATTTTCCGAGTCCGCCTTTGCTTCCAATCCATTTGTAATTGTTTTGATCGACCCAAATTCTTTCAACTAGGTTGGACGGAATTCCGCTAAGTTGCACAATAGACCACTTTTGACCATCAAATTTTGTTGTTCCTCCAACATCACCGACTGTAGGATTGGAAATATGAGCCGCCCAAACTGTTCCTGAATTATCGACGGCGATATTATTCACACCGTTACCTACGTTCATTGTCAATTTCATGTTAGACATATTCCAAACTTGCCAGTTGTTTCCATCATAGACGGATATTCCGAAAGCATTAGTACCAATCCATAATTTGTTTTGAGCGTCAACAGCAATTGACAGAACAAAATTTCCACCTAATCCGGAATTTGTGGTGCGAAAAGTTTGCCAAGATGATCCGTTAAACTTTACCAAACCTTCCTGAGTGCCTACCCAAGTGTTGCCGAGATTGTCGAATGCGACGGAGCTAACATAATTAGACGGAAGATTGCTAGAATAATCAATCCAAGTAGCGCCGTTATAAACCATCAACCCGCCTGGAGTACCGATCCACAAATTGTTATTACGATCGACTGCGAGACAGTTTATGAAATCATAAATCAATGGCGAATTAGTTTTTGTAAATATCTTCCAGTTCTTTCCATCGAACCGGCACAATCCTTTATCAAGAGTACCGACCCATTTCACATTATTATTGTCAACTGCAATGCTCGAAACAAAATTACTTACGATGGGTGAATTGCTAATCTTGTAGCTAACCCACGCAGTAGTGTCTTCCAACGTAAATGAAACTGATTGATTTGTTCCGCCAACAACGGTTACAATTGCGCTATCAGGACGGCAGTTTGGTGCAGTAACTTTAACATTATAATCCCCCGGGAATAATTTACTAATTAAAGCCGGAGTAAGAAGTCCTGTTGCCGAATCATTCAAAATTATATTTGCAGATGTCGGTTTCGAGGTACACTGTATTGAGCCAAAGTTGCTCGGATCGTTGTAATAATTGTAGTAATAGTTGACATTATTATCATCGAGAATTGTTGCCTTGAATTTAATATCCTTAAACAGCTTCAACTTTAATGTTACGTCATAATCTCCTGGCTGAAGCCATACCAAACTGTCAGGAGTTTTAACACCCATATTCTTACCGTTCAAATAGACCGTTGCACCAGCAGGATCAGTTTTCAAAATTATTTTTCCATTAGTAACCGAGGGTTGAACAGCATCTCCAGTGTAAACTTTTTGTTCGCAAGATATAAAAAACACTATCACAGGAATGATAAGAATCAAAATGTATTTTTTTAATTTTTTCATATTCGGCTATCAGATGATTAATTATTATTCTTTGAGACCGGGAACGTATCCAAATGATTGTATGTACGCATGATCAAGAAATGTAACCCAGTATGTTCTCATGTAAATACCAAACACTCCGTATCCACCGTTAATATTTGTGAAATCTGTTTCATCTAGTTTCACCGAATAAATATCTCTGCTGCGTGCTGTGGCGTTATAGTAAGTGCTTAATCCGGGATCCAGCGAAAGAACTTCTAGGATGCAAGCAAGTATTTCATAATTGGATTTATTCGGGTCTCCGGCGGATATTAATTCCATTGCCTTGCTAATAGTTTTCATGTCAACCGAGTAGCCCATTTCGCTCGTTGGTTTAGGATAATTAGGAACCCAAGTATTATCGTACTGAACATAATTTGCGGGCACTACTGCAACGTTTCTGGTTTTCTGACCGCCACCATGTTTATAGTAATAGATGGCAAGACGCGTTATGAAAACCGGATCCTTTTGAGTTGTTGACCATGAAAATCTAACATAGTCCTTGCCGCTTGACGGAATAGCTTTATCGCTGCTATTAGAAACCATGCTCAATGGAGCCGGTGCAGTTGTTGAACATGTCAAACGTTTTCCATTCGGCAATATCGCTTCAATGGAAAGAGGGATGCTTGCATCCGGCTGAAAATTATTAGTATAAAAAACAGTGTACGGAGTTTTGTATGGATCCCCTTCGGGTCTCGCAATTGTTGTGTCTCGCATTAAAGCCACTTTATCGTTGCCGCTCCATATACGAACAGTTGCGCCTTTCACACTTTCGTTAGTAGTATTTGAAAACGGATTGAATCCATCGACCACATAATCTTTGGTTAATGTTGCAGATTGAAATGTAGTATCGCCTCGGATAATGCAGTTAAGAACATATCTGTCTTTGAAGTCGCCGTATGGATTCAAATTATCTTCACAAGAATAGCTTGTTATGAGAACCGAGACGACAAATATTATCGATAAAAACTTTTTCATAATTCGACCTTCAAAGTTGCTGTTGGAAGAAACGGAAGCATGTTGACTCTTTCGCCGGTATCACGCTTGAAGTAAAAAATATTTTTCCGGTTGTAAACATTAATCACACTCACGTCTGCGTAAAACGTAAACGGTTCTATCGTAAATTTCTTTGAAAGTGTTAAATCGAGTTTGTGATAATCCGGTAGTCTTCCGAGATTTTGAATTCCAATGATGGTATACGGATTCCGCGGATCGAGCTGTTCCCACGGTGCAAAAATATTTTGGAAATAATATTTGTCGTAATAACCGATTATCTGTGTGAACGGAAGACCAGAATTATAACTCCAAACCGCGCTGGCAGACCAATCATTGCCAAGATTAATTTCTAAACCAAGATTTAGTGTGTGGCGAACATCATACCGGGGATAATAAGTTTTCCCTTCTACTTTTTTGTATGCGAAAGCGTAAGTATAAGAAGCGGTAAAGTTAAAAGGATCAGGATTGATTCTTGTATAAACCTCCAGACCGTAAGATTCTCCGGTACCGGAAATGAAATCAGGATCAGAGGGAAGGATCTTGCTGACGTTAAGCAGAGGAAGATTATTGACAAGTTTATAATAACTTTCAACATTGAACGATACATTTGTAAACGGTTCGGTTTCTAATCCGAGAATGTAATGTATTGCTTTTGCGGGGACCAAATATTTCGGTGCTACAATCCACGGTTCAAAAATATTTATCACTTCATTTTCGTCGCTGATAGTTGTCATCTCTTGTTGATAGATTCCCCACGCGCCCTTGATTGCAACTTGAGGCATTAGTCTTAAAGTAAAACTTGCCCGCGGTTCAAAAAAAGCTGCTTGAACATTTTCAGAAAGTGTTGTCAAATTCATACGGGTGCCAACATCTACACCCAAGAATTCCCATTGAAGCAGTTTGTACTTAGCGTATAGAGTAATTTTAGCCGAAGATGAACCAAGATCAACCGGTATTCCCCTTGCATTTTCCAAGAATAGATTTGTTTTAACTTGCTTTATATGGAACCCGACTGCAATCTCATCACGATTATCGAACATGTAGGTAAAATCCATTTGCAGTCCTATGTCCTGCACGCGGTTATCAGTCGCACGCGCTGAACTAATTTTGGGATCGACATTACCTTTGAAATCACTCATGGAAATTCCAAGTTCATAAAACAAAGGACTATCGCCCACTTGAAACCATCTGAATCCGAGTACATTATTTGACCATGTGTAATCCTCGATGCGGGGGTCATTGTTCTTAATATTATCTGCGCTGAAGAATCCGTTAACAGTGAATTTACTTCCCTGTATGAAATCCGGATTGGAATAATTTGCTTTGAAAGAAAAATCGTAAAAATCTATTGGGACTTGCTGTTCATTCAAAAACTTTTTGATGATACTGTTGGAAAAACTTTTTCTGCCGGTTAAAATAAATGATCCGTAAGGAATCGGTCCTTCCAGAAGAAGTTTGCTAGTTAGAAAACTTCCGCTTGCTTTAGCACCGAAACGGTTCTTGTTTCCGTCCTTTGTATCTATTTTCATAACCGATGAAAGACGACCGCCGAACTCCGCGGAGAATCCGCCTTTGTAAAACTCGATGCTGTTGATCATGTCGGGATCGATAACGCTGAAAAGCCCAAGCGCATGAAACGGGTTGTAAATAGTTATTCCGTCAATCAATACCAGATTCTGGTTACTTGCACCACCCCGCACATAATATCTCGCAGAAACATCACCAGTCGATTGAACGCCCGGTAAATATTTCAGAGATCTGAAAACATCGGTCTCAACTCCTTTGGGAAGAGCTTCCAAATCACGGATTGCTATACGCTGCAAACTGACATTGGTTTCGTTTTTCTCTGCAATGCGCTGACCAATTCTTTCGATTGTCTGCAACTGAATATTAGTCGGCGCCAATACGATGTTGTACTGAGTGACTTTGCCGGCTGCTAGTCTTATCATTATAGATTTACTTCTGTAACCGATGTAAGAAACAATTAGAGTGTAGTTCTTGTTTGCGGGTATTCTCGGAATCAAAAAATAACCTCGCGCGTCAGTAGTGGCTCCGGTTTGAAGTTCTTTAATATAAGCATTCGCAAAAGAGAGAGCTTCAACCGTTGTGGAATCTGCAACAAATCCTCTGAGTGTTCCGGTGGTTTCCTGTGACTTTGAAACATTCGGGATTAGTGCGATGAAAATAATAATCAAGGAGATGAAAAGAGCAGAAGGTCTGTTAAAAGATAGTATTTCTCCCTCCCTCACAATTTTAGAAATGGACATAATCAATTCACGTTAAGTTCGGCAAGTAAGATAAGTTTTTGCTCACAAATATCCAGTATATTTTTTTAGGTATTGATTCTTATTCTTCCAGTGTAGAAATATTTCCTGGATCTTGCCCTAATGCTCTTGCCTTCAGCACGCGTCTCATGATTTTACCGGAACGGGTTTTCGGCAATGAATCGACAAACTCAATATGTTCCGGCTTGGCGATTGGTCCCACTTCATGGCTGACATGCTGCCTGAGTTCTTCTATCAACTGTGGATTTTTTTCAACGCCTGCTTTCAGAATTACATAAGAATAAATTGCGTTACCTTTCACCTCATGCGGTAATCCAATCGCTGCGGCTTCCGCAACGGAATGATGACTGACTAACGCGCTTTCAATTTCTGCGGTACCCAAACGGTAACCGGAAACTTTTATAACATCATCAACTCTTCCGATAATCCAGAAATAACCGTCTTCATCTTTTCTTGCGCTGTCTCCAGTAAGATAAAAGCCGGGGTATTTACTCCAATATTGATCAACGTAACGATCCGGGTCTTTCCAAACGGTTCTTATCATTGCCGGCCACGGAGTTTTAATAACTAAGAAACCTTCTTCATTCGGTTTAACCGGTTCGCCGGATTCATCAACAACATCCATTTCAATTCCGAAGAATGGTCTCGTACCCGAACCCGGTTTGAGCGCAACAGACGGTGTTGGTGTTATCATAAACATTCCCGTTTCGGTTTGCCACCATGTATCCATGATCGGACATTTTTCTTTTCCGACAACTCTATGATACCATTTCCAAGCTTCAGGATTTATCGGTTCACCTACCGAACCGAGAATTCGAAGTGAAGACAAATCATGACGATTTACCCACGCTTCTCCAAATCGCATCAATCCTCTTATTGCAGTTGGCGCAGTGTAAAGAATATTGATTCCATATTTTTCAATCATCAGCCACCAGCGGTTCGGATAAGGAAAATTCGGCGCACCTTCGTACATAAACGAAGTCGTTCCGTTCAATAACGGTCCGTACACAATGTAACTGTGACCGGTGATCCATCCCGGGTCTGCAGCGCACCAATACCTATCTTCTTCATGAATATCAAAAACATATTTGAGAGTCGCATAAGTGCCAACCATATATCCGCCGTGGGTGTGAAGAATAGCTTTCGGTTTGCCTGTTGTTCCCGAAGTGTAAAGAATGAATAACGGATCCTCAGCGTCAACTTGTTCTAGCGCGCAATTTTGTGTTGCTACCGGAAGATTCATCAATTCATGATACCACATGTCGCGCCCCTGTTCCATATTTATTTCTTGTCCGGTTCTTTTTACAACAAGAACATGCTCAACTGTACCGCATCTCTGTAACGCTTCATCGGCAATTTGTTTGAGCGGAACAATTTTGCCGCGCTGATATGCGCCGTCTGCTACAATTAAAACTTTGGAATTACTGTCTTCAATTCTTTCGCTGAGCGATTCTACCGAGAAGCCGCCGTAAACCACGGAGTGAATTGCGCCGATCCTTGCGCAAGCGAGCATAGCAATAACAATTTCCGGTATGCGTCCCATGTAAATTGTTACACGGTCGCCTTTATTCACTCCCATACTTTTTAGGACGTTTGCGAACTTGCAAGTCTCACGGTGAAGTGCAAAGTAAGACATCGTTTTGCCCTCGCCGTTTTCACCTTCCCAAATTAGCGCGAGTTTATTTCTGCGGAAAGTTTTTATGTGAGCATCGAGACAATTGTAAACGATATTTGTTTTAGCGCCGGTAAACCATTTATAGAACGGCTTCTTCGAGTCATCAATTACTTTATCCCACTTCTTGAACCAATGAAGTTCGTTGGCAATCTCCTCCCAGAAACCGGCATAATCTTTCTTGGCGCGCTTATCGGTTTCTTCCCAATTCTTTATATGTGCTTTTTCAATGACTTCTTTGGATGGATAATAAACTTCTCCGCTAAGTTTCTGAGAGGGCATTGTATTCTCCTAAAATTTATTTGGGAACTTTTTTTGAATACTTTTCGTCATATCAATGAGAATTAAGTTACTTTATCGTATTTTTAAAATCAATAAATGAACGAATTATTTGAAGCAAACAGAGTATTCTAGTCAGATTTGAACCATATGAGACTCAGCAACAGATACGCAAAACTTTTCACCATTTTATTCTTTCTGTTCTACAGTTTCTTTACTGTCTTTGCAGTTTTTCATAATCACAACATTAATATTCCCGGTAAAGATTCGGTAGTTATTCATCAGAAAGAGTCGAGCAATAATGCATTCGATCCGTTTATGGATGGAAATTCTCTTTGTCAATTATACCAGTTCAGCGCTGTAAAGGTTCTTCCCGAGATTGGCGTGGTAACAAATTTTGCTCTTCTCAGGATCGAAACAAGAATTCAAATCAAATATGTCAATCAATACTCTGTAAATATTTTTTCTGATCTAAATCTCAGAGCACCGCCAGCCGTCGCATAATTTAAATCTGAAGTCATCAATTCAAACTATTAATAATTAAGGAAAGAATTATGTCCGGCAAAATTTTTTATACCATTGTACTTGTTTCGCTTTTTCAATTTGTAACATTCGCGAACACATCGCCGAACGGCAAGACGAGTGATACAAAATCGAAGAAAGGCGAAACAATAAACTTTACAGTCACCGTTACCGATAAGGATGCCTCGATTCCGTTGCAATCGGTAATTGTAGTAATGAAAAAAAACAATTCCATCATTGCAAAGACTTCCACAAATGCGTTTGGGCGTGCGCAGTTCAATGATTTGGAAACCGGTTCATACAGCCTCGCCGCTTATTATGTCGGCTACAACGACTTCATTACCAATGTGGACGTAGATGTTCAGCACAAAACTTTCGATGTAAAGCTCAGTGAAAAAAATGTTGAGATGAACGAAGTCGTCGTTAAAGGTGATAAAATTAACAAAGTCGCTACTACTATTGATGTTTCAAACGGTCAACAGGTATTTGAAGGAGCCACTTACCATGCCGCTCCAACTTCTCAAATGTCAACGCTAATCCAGCAAAATCTTGCTGGCGCTGCTCGTGCGCCAACAGGTGAAGTTCACATCCGAGGTCAGCACGGCGAGTTCACATACTTAGTGGACGGCATTCCAATTCCATTGGGAGTTTTTGGCGGACTGAATGAAATAGTTGATCCAAAGGTTATCACCAGAGTTAATTTTTTGACCGGCGGTTTTCCCGCCGAGTACGGAGGACAAATTACGGGTATTATGGATATCCAGAATAGAGTTCCTACCGGAAAATTTCATCTTGATTTCTCGACTTATGCCGGAAGTTATTTGACATCGAATAATGATTCACTTGGTAGCAGAGTCGGCACACTTAAAGCATTGAACTCCAACGGACAAAGTCTTTCATTCAGCGATCACATCGGAAAGCTCGGTTATTTTGTTTCAACATCACGACAGGAAACCGATAGAAGAATTGATCAGCCGGTCCGGCAATTATTTCATGATCATGGTTTCGATTATTTCCTCTACAGCAAATTGGATTATTTGCTAAATGAAAACGACTACGTTACCGCCAATCTTAACTTCAGCAGTACTCAAGCTCAAGTACCATACAATCCCTTAGAAAACTTTATGGCGGACGATCAGCACACTTATAATTCGTTTCAGACAATTTCATTTTTTCATACAATCAGCGCCGTACCCGATAAAGAGAGCAATCTTTTTATCGGCGCTTTTGCCCGGCAAGGCGGATTAAGATTCCTTCCAAACTTAAACGACGATAACAAAGTTTATCTTAACAACGATACAACCCAAAGTTATGTTGTGGATCAGGATAGATCTTTTTCCACGCTCGGCATACGCACAAAATTTGATCAAAGCATTTCTCATCACTTTAAATATGCAGTCGGATTTAATTACAGCGGCACCGATGGAAAAGAAAAATTCAGATTCTTCAATTCGCTCGGCGACAAACAAATTTTATCAAACAACTATAGCGGTTACGACTTCGGGGTATTCGCGCAATCGGAATGGCACCCGTTCGAATGGACCAGATTAGAATTCGGCTTACGATACGACTTACATAATGCGCCATCTATTGCCAATCAAGATCAGTTTAGTCCGCGCATAAAATGGAATTTCTTCATCGATGAGCTTAACAGCATTTCTCTTAGTTACAGCAGACTTTTCATGCCGACCAACATTGAAAACTTAGGCGCCATTGCCTCTGAACTTGGAAATAACGCTACTCCAACTTATCCGGAAAAAGATAATCTTTATGAAATTGCTTTTATGCGGAATTGGGAAAACGGATTTATGACAAAGATAGCAGGCTTTATTAAAGATGCATCTCCCGGTCTCGATGATCAGACGCTCGGTTCCAGCACAATAAGGGTAAACGTAAATATCAATCAAGTGAAAGTAAGAGGTATAGAGCTTGCGTTAACTTACAACAGTTCTTCAATTCCCTTCTCCGGATTTCTGAATGCTTCCATCATTCACGCCTACGGAATAGGTCCAATTACAGGAGGATTCATTCCACAAAACTTAAGCACTGTACCGTTCGACTTAGATCACGATCAAAGACTTTCTGCAGTGATCGGATTGAATTATCAGCCGGAAGACTGGTTTGTTAATTTAACAGGCACTTATGGTTCCGGATTAACTAATTACAACGGCAATTACATTTTCAAAACCGGTCTATTTGATTTAAACCAGGGCGCCCATACAACGCCGGCATTTATTTTTAATGTCTCGGCTGGATACAAATTTAATTTAGGCGGCGGGCAAACTTTGGAACCGTCAATTTATATCACAAACATTTTGGATCACCAGCACCTTGTTAAAGGCGCCTTCTTCAGCGGCGCAAGTTATGAAGAACCGAGAAATTTAGTTTTCAAAATCAGTTATCACCTTTAATAATACTTGAGCATTACCCCGCTGTTAATTTTTTTTAAGATAACGGGGCTAGGAATTAATAGAAAATCAGCGATGACAAAGTGATTTAAAAATTTTCTTTTAATTCATAGTTAGTATTATATTTGCAACGAAAATTTCAGTATTGAAAGTTTGGCTTGTCTCGCCAACGGCGGATGAGTGGCTGATCTGTCATCTAATTTGTTCTTTAAATAAGTAGTTTATAAAAATTTATTTCACGGAGAGGTGGGTGAGTGGCTGAAACCAACGGTTTGCTAAACCGTCGTAGTGGGAAACTGCTACCGCGAGTTCGAATCTCGCCCTCTCCGCAATTGTTCTTAAGTAATCTTAATTAACAAACAATTGACAGTTCTTTTGTAAGAGAAGTAGTTTCATCCCGGTTTTCTTCAAGCTCTGTTCAATTTATTTTTTCAACATATTTATTAGGAGTGACTGCTCATGGCAGAG